>JAUWLG010000033.1 GCA_030613795.1 Helicobacteraceae bacterium | reverse complement strand
TCGCTCCCTAAAAATTCCTAACTCGCTATGCTCAGACAAAGTAATTTTTTTAACGGTCACTTTCTCCCTCTAGTTAGCTTTGCAGATGCCACGATAAAGGTCAAGCGGTAACGCATTGATTAATGTGAAAGCTAATGCTTTCATCCCTGTTTGAATTGTCTAGTGACAGTTAGTGCTTGTGTCGTATAAGTTTAGAGGACAGTAAATAAACTGCTTTAGAGATTGAATATCAACGTAATAGCAACAGCGTCTCTCTTTTTTTCTCGAAAACTATTTCTCTGACGCGACAGAGAAAAAAAGTTCGGCACACCACAGTTTAAAAGGAGAGGTAGCACACGATTATAAAAAAGTTTGAGTTAAATACAAAAGCTTGTGGGTTTTTATCTTAGTGGAAATGAGGAGATAGAGATATTGATTAAGGGTTTACAAACATATTTTTTAGCACCACCACTATTAATCCGGAAATTTATCGCGTATTTTCCGAAAATGCCCAAAATGCTTAATGAGCAGATCGACTAAACGGGGGTCAAAATGTTTACCGCTTTCGTTTTGAATAAAACTGATTGTCTCATGTAGGGCCCAGCGTTGTTTATAAGGACGTGAGGTGTCCAGTGCGTCGAAGACATCTGCCAGGGCAGCGATTCGCCCCAGGATGTGGATCTGTTTGCCTTTGAGTCCACGGGGGTAACCCGTGCCATCATATTTTTCATGATGCTGCTGAGCGACGATGGCAGCAGCTCTCAGTAGGGGGCGTTTGGAGTGGGAGAGAATGTCGTAACCGATGTTGGGATGCTTACGCATAGCAGAGAGCTCTTCATCAGTTAGTCTCCCCGGTTTGTTTAAGATGTTATGAGGGATGCCGATCTTGCCAACATCGTGCATAGCAGCAGCGAGTTTAAACACCTCCGCTTTCTCTTTGTCGTAGCCGGCTAACATGGCAAGCAGTTTGGCGTATTCTGAGACACGTTTAATGTGGTTGCCTGTCTCAGCGCTATGAACGTCGGTAATACGGGCAATAGTGTAGATCAGTTCACGTTGGGTCTGTTCGATCTCCTGGTCTTGATAGTGTTTGAGTTTAAGATGGGTGTTAATACGGGCAAGGAGTTCCACCTTTTGAAACGGTTTGGTAATGTAGTCAACACCACCCACTTCGAAACCGTTGGTGATCCATTTAAGGTCAGACATCGCAGTCAAAAAGATAACAGGGATCTTAGACATGCTTTTATTCGAGTTTTTGATAATTTGGCAGGTCTCGAAACCATTGACTTCAGGCATCATGATGTCGAGTAAGATAAGGTCAGGTCTGCAGTCGCCGTTCAAAAGGGCAATAGCCTCTACTCCACTGACAGCAGAGGTGACTTTGTAACCGGCACTGGTCAGCATTTTTTCGATTATGAGACGGTTTGTCTCAGTATCATCAACACTAAGAACATGAAATTTTTTATTTTTGAATGACATTAGGCCTATCAGATTTAGTGGATTTTATAATCTAGTATAACTACTAACAAATTAGAGCTAAATGAAGTTCCTAAGTATTTCATCTTTACAACTTGCTACAATAAGCCATCGAAATAGGTGGTGAAGTATGGAGTATCGATATATTGGTCGATCTGGTTTAAGAGTAAGTCCTATCTGTATGGGGACGATGACGTTTGGTACACAGGTACCGGATGAAAAAACAGCCTTTGCTATTATGGATAAAGCCTATGACGCCGGAGTCAACTTTTATGATACGGCGGAACTCTACCCAGTGCCGCCTCAGAGTAAATTGGCAGGTATTACAGAAGAGATCGTGGGAAGATGGTTAAAGACAAAACCTCGTGAGAGTGTCATTTTGGCAAGCAAGGTCGCCGGAGCGGCATCGGGCTGGTTCGTGCCGCCGATACGACATGGTCTGACGGCTATTGACCGTTTCCACATTGAACGTGCCGTGGAGGGGTCGTTAAAACGACTTCAGACAGACTATATTGACCTCTATCAGATGCATTGGCCGGACATGGTTGTGCCGATCGAAGAGTCAATGGAGGCGTTTGACAGGTTAGTTGAGAGTGGGAAAGTACGTTATATCGGTACGTCTAACGACACAGCCTATGGAACGATGAAAGCCCTAAGTGTCTCTAAGTATGAGAAATTAGCACGGTTTGAGTCTGTCCAAAACAACTTCTCACTTTTGAACCGCCGCTTTTTAGATGAACTCTCTACACTCTCTTCTAAGGAGAAGATCTCGCTGCTTCCTTACTCACCTTTAGCCGGTGGCGTTCTGAGTGGTAAATATAACCAAAACCCTGAGGCTAAAGGGCGTTTTAGTGACTACCTCAAATCATCAGACCCTCGTCAGCGTCTTATGGCAGAACGCTTTATGAATGACAAAACCTTGGCCTCAACACAAGAGTACATTCGGATCGCGCATGAAGCTGGACTAGACCCGGTCACTTTGGCAACGGCTTGGAGCAAGCAGTTTGATTTTGTGGCTTCAACCATTATTGGCGCAACATCGACAGATCAGCTCGATGCTTCTTTGGCGGCAATGGACCTGACACTTAGTGATGAAATCTTGAAAGCATGTGACGCGGTTCATGAGAAAATTTTATATCCTATGGGTTAGTGCCTTCATTCTGCTTTTAAGCGGGTGTGGCGCAAGACCTTTTGTCCAAACAGATGTCGCAACCATCATCTTAAAGACACCAAAACTCAAATTTGCAGATACGGGTTACATTCGAAGCAATGAAGACCTTGTCGCATTAGAGCTATTTTCTGCCGGACAAGCGGTCGGAAAAATTGAGATCGAAAACCTGGTTTGTGTCGACAGTGAAGGGTGTATGAGCAAAAGCAGTTTTAATGCAGAGTACTTGAATGCTAATTACCCCGATACGCTGATGGAAAACATCTTACGTTCAAAGCCCATTTATGATGGTCAAAATCTTGTTGAAAATGCACATGGATTTGAGCAGACTATATTAGATGAGAATGTAAAGATATATTATAAAGTTACTGATAGACAGATCTATTTTAAAGATAGAGAAAATAGGGTGTTGATAAAGATAAAAAAGCAGTAAAAATGGAGACAAAAAGTTTCAGTTAATCTACAATTCAAGTTGTCGTCATTCCCGTGAAGACGGGAATCAAACAGTAGCAGTTTCCTGTAAGTAATGACTTGTAAATTTACAAGGTCTCCGTCGTTGGTGCTATGCACATCTTGCCTTCATGGTGTTTCACACATCATAAAGTCGCGTCGGCTAAAAACAGAAAGCAGTTTCTGTTTTCTTTACGCCTTTGGCGGTTCCGAACTTAACAAAGCCAAGCAGTTGGCTTTGTCTTAACAGTTCTCACCTACGCAGGAATGACGGCTGCTGTACAGAAAAAAATTTAACATAATAAGGAATAAATAATATGAGTAACAAATTTGTAGGCGCACACACATCAGCAGCAGGAGGTGTCTTTAATGCCCCCTTGAATGCTATGAAAATTGGAGCAAAAGCTTTTGCCCTTTTTACTAAAAACCAGCGTCAGTGGGCAGCAAAGCCTTTGGACAGCGAGACGATCGACAAGTTCAAAGAGAATTTAGAACTAAGCGGTATCTTGCCTAAACATGTATTGCCGCATGACTCATACCTGATCAACCTTGGTCACCCTGAGTTAGAGAAACGTGACAAATCGTTTAATGCCTTTGTTGATGAGGTGGAACGCTGTATGCTGCTAGGGCTTGACCGACTTAACTTTCACCCGGGTTCACATCTTAAAAAGATGAGTGAAGATGAGTGTCTTGACGCTATCGCTGAGAACATGAACCGTACACTGGAGCAGACTTCGGGTGTAAGTCTTGTAGTTGAAAACACGGCAGGACAGGGAAGTAACCTTGGCTGGCGTTTTGAGCATCTCGCCCATATCATCGATAAAATCGAAGACAAGTCGCGAGTAGGGGTTTGCATTGATACCTGCCATATGTTTGCAGCCGGTTATGATATTCGAACAAAAGATCTCTATGATGCGACGTGGGCTGAGTTTGAAAAGGTGGTTGGATTTAAATACCTTATGGGCATGCACATCAACGACTCTAAACCGGACCTTGGTTCACATGTAGACCGTCATGACAGTATCGGTAAAGGCAAGATCGGTCTGGATGCTTTTAAATTTATTATGAATGATGAACGTATGGATGATATTCCGCTGATCTTAGAGACGATCGACGAAACGATCTGGAAAGAAGAGATCGAGATGCTCTACTCGTTTGAGGAAAAAGTCTAGGTCTAATAGCTCATAGCAGGGGTGTTTTAAACAAAAAATAGTCCTATTAAAGAAAGTTATAAAATAACTATGGCAAAATGCAGCAATTCGCTTATCGCAGCCTTTGAGATGATTCAGATGGTGGCGCCAAAGCATCAGGAGAATAAATGAAAAAACTACTACTCGTTTCTGCAGTTGCAGCGTCAACTCTTATGGCCCAAGGATATAGAATCCCGGAACAATCACTTAACTCAACAGCACTTGCTGGAGCGTACGTGTCTAATACATCTGCAGCCGATGCAGCCTACTATAACCCTGCGAATATGGCTTTTATGAGTTCAGATAAACATCTTGAACTTAATGCGATGTATATTCATCTTGATCCGATAGATTTTACTGGACAAGTTACTATGCCAGATGGGTCTGGTGGTACTATTACAGTCCCTGCAGATGCACAAAGTGCATCAGAAGACTTTATTATTCCTCAGATCTATCTAGTTGCTGCTCCTATGGGCGAGGATGAAGATGTTCGTCTTGGTCTTTCGGTAAATGCACCGGCAGGACTTTCTAAACGTTGGCCTGAAGGGGTTCAATCTATTTTTGCTGAAGAGTTTTCATTAAAAGTGATTGAAGTGAATCCTACACTTTCATATAGAATTATGGACAACCTTGCTATTGCTGGTGGTGTTCGATTTGTCTATTCTGAAGGTGTTGTTAAATCAACTGCGGGATTAGACATGGAGGGTAGTAGTTGGGATATTGGTTATAACTTGGCACTTTCATACAAGCCGTTTGATATGTGGGGAATGGCACTTACTTATCGTTCTAAGGTTGATTTGACTGAGGAAGGTGGGTCATATAATACACCTACTCCATATGGGCCAATGACATTACCTGCAACAGTGACCGTCCCTGTGCCTGCGGTTGCTACTATAGCCACTGACGTTGATGTGACAGAAAGTACGAATATAGAGTTTGTCTATGAACGTGTTTTTTGGTCAGCATATGAAGAATTGGATATACAAGTAATGGGAAATTCAATTCCAGGACATCCCTCGCCTAAAAACTGGGAAGATGCAAATAGCTTCCGTCTTGGTTTGACGCAAGGTTTGGGTGATTCTCTTGATCTGATGCTAGGTTTCTCTTATGACCAAACAGGTACACCGGATGAGACACTTGGTTTTGAACTTCCGGACAGTGACGGTTATATCGCTTCAGTTGGTGCTCGTTGGGCAGTTAATGAAGAGTTTGATATCGGTGCGGCGTTCTTATATGATGCGAAAGAAGAGAGATCTGTTACAAATGATACTATAGATGGAACATTCTCAGGTTCTAGTGCGACCATATTCAGTGTTGGTCTAGGTTATAAATTCTAAGAAACTTTTTATACTACCCCTTTGCGGGTAGTTTTTCTCACACTCCTCTCTTTCAAAAACAACTTATCCATCTCTTAACCATAGATATAATAGAATTAAACCCATAAAGCCTTTTAAAGGATCGTAATGCAACTCACTTACCTCTACCAGAATTTCTACGATATGCTTGATGCAGCAGCTTCAGCATCACCAAACAAAACAGTAATTTTTATTGATGATCGTAAGGTGAGTTATAAAGAGTTTTTGCATAAGGTAGATGCCTTTGCCCGTTTTTTAGAGATCGCCGGGGTTGGCGTAGGTGACAGGGTTGCTCTGATAGCACCCAACTCTGAAGAGTTCGTTATTAGTGTCTATGCTGCTACTAAGATCGGTGCAGTGGTTGTGCCTGTAAACAATATGCTTAAAGCCAATGAATATGAGTACATTTTAAATGACTGTGAGGCTAAGCTATTAATTACGTCACAACAGTACTTGAAAGAGGTTCAAGGTCTATCCGCTAGCACGAAAGTGGAGAAGGTAGTTTGGACTGACGAAGCGCCAGTGTTAGACAGTAACAATATCGTCTTTGATGAGATCTTAGAAACTCATCGCCATGGTGAAGAGAGCAGAGGGTTGTCGAAGCTCGATGACATGGCGATCATCTTTTATACGTCGGGAACAACAGACAACCCTAAGGGTGCGATGATGAGCTATCGTAACCTCTTTTCAAACATGATCGGGGCAGTAGAGCGTTTTGATGTTACTGGTAAAGATCGTTTTATCGTCTATCTGCCGATGTTTCACGCTTTTACCTTCACTGTTATGCTGATGATGCCGTTTTTCTCACGCAGCTCTTTTGTCATCATTCCAAAACTATTGCCCTTTAGTAATATCATCAAACAGACTCTTCTGAAACGGGTGACGATCTTTATGGGTGTTCCGGACGTTTACAATGCCCTTATTCGTGCAAAACTGCCGTGGTATTTTATGTGGTTCAACAAGATCCGCGTTTTTATCTCAGGGGCATCTGCCTTGAGCGAAGATACACTTACTAAGTTCAATCAAACATTCAAACGTGCGACGATGTTAGAAGGTTATGGTCTAAGTGAATGTTCGCCGGTTGTTTCGGTTAACCCACTGGAAAAACAGAAGCCGATGTCAATAGGTACTGCCATGAAGGGTTATGAAGTAAAAGTCGTTGATGATGAGATGTTAGAAGTACCGCTTGGTCAGATCGGTGAGATCATTGTAAAAGGTGACAATGTGATGATGGGCTATCTAAACCGTCCTGAAGCAACGGAAGAGACGATCATTAATGGGTGGTTGCGTACGGGAGACCTTGGCAAGATGGACAGTGATGGATATATCTATATCGTCGATCGCATGAAAGATCTTATTATCTCTAAGGGTATCAACATCTACCCGCGTCAGATCGAAGAGGAGTTGATGAAGCTTGATTACATCAAACAAGGGGCCGTGATCGGGATGAAAGATCCTAACAACGGTGAAGTACCGGTGGCTTATGTAGAGTTAGAAGATGAGGTTGATAGAGAATCTGTAACACCTAACAGAATAAAAAAAGATCTTAAAGCGGTCCTGGCAAACTTCAAAGTGCCTAAAAATGTCGTCTTCGTGGATGAACTGCCAAAGACGGCAACGGGTAAAGTACTTAAGCGAAAGATTAAAGAGCAGTACAGTTCTGATAGTTAGCGAGTTTCGCTTTTAGCGTAAATATTAAGTTTAGCATTTATTAGAAGAGCTAAATTATAGCTTAGTAGAATGACTGAAATCATCCTTATGCAGCCCTTTGCCAAACTCATAGAAAACAGAGAAATTGCTATAATTCGACTATACAATATATATTGAGGTCTATTTGAAGTATTTAATTAATTTTTTAGAAGCAAAAGAGGTGACGAAGACAGAGGTCTATAGTCAGTTGAAGTGTGAGGAGAATGAGGCGAAGGTTTTACAGGTCTTGGCTCAGAAATATATCGCCGGTAATGAAGATATGTTGGTGGTTGATATTCTTCAATCACTGTTTGGTGGTGAGAATTACACTTACATCCGTCATTTGGGGTTGATTAAGACACTCCTTGAACTCGGTTGGATAACTCAGCACAGTTTCACGCCGCTCAAGATCAGTGAAGTGACGGAATTGGAGCTTTTAAACACGGCAGTCGCGTTGACACCATCACTGCTGCGTCTGCTCGAAGAGGGTGCACACGAAATAGAACTGCCGGATATTAAACCTTACGAAGATCATCTGGAGTATCTGCAAGATCAGTTTTTTAGAATTGAACTCTATCAAAAGATCAGTAGTATCCGTCAAAATGTGCACGAACATTCCTTGGGGATCAACCGTATCCGTACCAAACTCGAGATGTTGGAAAAACGGATTGAAGAGCGTGTCGAAGTGACCACTAAAGATGTAGTACTTGAGAAGTTTTTCAAACAAAAAAAGCTTGATGCTAAAGAGCAGGTGATCGTCTTGGCACTTCTTAAAGAGGAATACAACGCCGGTGATACTTCTTTGCGCGAGATGAACTCCTTAATCGACCTTATCTCTTTGGATGAATACGAACGTATTAAAAACCGCTCGCTTCTAGAGGATGGCTCGAACCTTTTAAGTGGTGAGGTTATTGACTATGAAGAGATGCTAAACCCTTTTGGCGGGATTTCCCGTGCGTTTTATCTTGCAGACGATGTTGTACAGTCCATCATGCATCCGCAAAAGAAGAAGAAAGTGCACAAGTTAAAGATGGATATGGCGATCAAAGACCAAGATATCTTTGAGCTGATCGATCCGGAACAGAGTCTAGATGATGTGGTGTTAAACCCTAAGACGCATGAGACGCTGCAAAACCTTATGCGCCAGATGGACAAAGAGGTTGTGGCTCGTTTGATAGAGTGGGGCATTAAAAAGAAGAAAGGTGCGCTGGATGCTCGCATCATCTTTTACGGTCCTCCGGGAACAGGTAAGACGATGACCTCTTACTCTCTTGCCAAGTCTCTTAAACGTCAAGTCCTTGCCTTTGACTGCTCAAAGATCCTTTCGATGTATGTGGGTGAGAGTGAGAAAAACGTCCGTAAGATCTTTGACACCTTCAGAGATCTAAGTTCAAAAACTAAAACAGAACCGATCCTGCTTCTGAATGAGGCAGACCAGTTTTTAGGTTCACGCTCAAGTGGACCTGGCGGTGGTGCGGAACAGATGCACAACCAGATGCAAAACATCTTTTTAGAACAGATCGAGCAGTTTGAGGGGATTTTGATCGCGACAACGAACCTGCTGGAAAATATTGATGTGGCATTTTCACGTCGTTTTAATTACAAGATAGAGTTTAAACGACCTAATAAAGCCCAGCGTAAAAAGCTGTGGGAGATGATGCTTCCAGAAAATGCACCATATGAAGAGAGCTTTGATGTAGAAGAGTTGACAAAGTTTGACCTTAGCGGTGGACAGATCAACTTAATCGTCAAAAACTGTGCTTATGCTGTTGCAACACAGGAAGAACCTCTGTTTACGATGGATGTATTTAAGCAAGAGATAGAGAAAGAGAAAAAAGGGAACTTTGATTCCGAAAAATCAATGGGCTTTCTCGCTTAAAAGTTCCAGCTTCGGCTTTAAAAACTTCAGCTTCGGCACATCTTGAGTCATTAATATTACTTTACTCTTCACTAAACATACATTTAGTATGTTTAATTTGAGATATCGTACCGATGTACGCAGTCAGCTAGACATTTCGCACAACCTGCACCAAAACAAGGGTACCGTTCGCGTAGCGATGTTTCCTCGAAATCTGAAGTTTTTAATGTTTTATTGACACTTGAGCAAGTTTTATATAGTTCCGTCATTCCTGCGAAGGCAGGAATCAAACAATTTAAACTTACAAGAAAGCAGTAACTCGTGGATTCACCCAAGGGCACTTTACTCCATTCGCCTGCCTACGCAGGAATGACGGTGTGACTTGACAGACAATAAACGTTTCGTTATCTTTTTATAATTGATTCACCATTCACCATTCACCATTCACCATTCACCATTCACCA
>JAUWLG010000239.1 GCA_030613795.1 Helicobacteraceae bacterium | reverse complement strand
ACAAAAGTGGTGGACAGACAATGTCGGAAACCAAGGCGATGATATCTACACCAAAGATATTATACGTAAGTTTGGTGAAGAAGATGACCCACAACTGCTTATTGTTGTCGACAAGCTGCTCACTGGTTTTGATGAACCACGCAATGCAGTTCTATATATCGACAAACCATTAAAGGAACATAACATTATTCAGGCCATAGCTCGTATTAATCGACTACATGATAAAAAGAAGTTTGGACTTCTTATCGATTACCGAGGCATTCTGAAAGAGCTAGACACAGCACTTGAGGCTTATCAGGATCTTGAAGAACGCACACAGGGTGGCTTTGATGTAGATGATTTATCTGGCCTCTACCAACAAACAAGCACTGAATATAAAAAGTTGCCCTTACTACATGAACAATTGTGGTCACTTTTTAGTAACGTAGAAAACCGTGGCGATCTAGAGCAATTCCGACAAGTTCTTATTCCGCAATACGAAAAAGACGAGACAAACGTTCTATACGATGTACGCCAAAAACACAGGGAAGACTTTTACGAAGTGCTTCGTGACTTCAGTTTATGCTTGGAAGTTGCGCTAGGATCCGCAAGCTTTTATGAAGACAATAGCTTCACTGAAGAAGATATCAAAACATATAAACGAGATCTTAAATTCTTCACCAATCTACGACGCATCACTCAACAAGATGCAGGCGAGACTGTTGATTACTCAAGTTATGCAGCACGTATCGAAAAACTTATCGATAAACATGTAGTAGGTGAAGATATACGCGAACCAGATGGAGTCTATCTCGTTAATGAGTTAGGAAAGAAAGACCCATCCGAATGGACTGAGGAAAAAACCAGAAATGAAACTGACATTATTCGTACGAGACTAAAGAAATCTATCGCGCAAGAGCTACAGGACGACCCATATGCTCAAAAAGTATTCTCTAAATTATTAGAAGAAGCCATAGAGGAAGCTGAGGCGCAGTTCGATCATCCTTATAAGCAATATGCCTTATTCAAAGACCTTGAAGAACAAATAAAAGAAAAAGAAGTTCCTGGAATACCTGAGCCATTAACAGGCAACGCTCATGCACGGGCATACTATGGCATATTTCGAATAGTAGGCGACAATATCGCTGACAGTATTTCGGATGAAAATAATCAGACATACGTAGAGCAATCATTAATGATTGATAAGATAGTAGACAAAGCTGTAGCAGAACATTCACTCAATCCGCAAAACATAGAATCTGAGATTCGAAAAGGACTATTACCAACACTATTTAAAGCAATAGGTATGGAAAAAGCCAAAGAAGTCATTGAGCAAGTAATTCATATTACTCGTCTTGGCTTAGTCAAACAGGACCACTAATTGTGATTCGCCTTAAGTGCCGATATGGAGATAGTGAGTTCTTCTATAAGGTCATATATCTTGCTGCACACGCCTCTAAGAAACCACGCAAGATAAGTATACATATCCATCCCAACGGGATGGTGCAGGTTGATGCTCCTATGGGCGCAGAAGTAGGTGAAATACGGCAAGCTGTCGCTAAACGCGCACGCTGGATTACGAAACACCTTAAACAAGTCAAAGACCATCAAAAAGAAGTATTGCCCCGTCATTACATTAGCGGAGAAAGCCATTTTTACCTAGGCCGACGTTATATGCTAAAAGTAAAGCAATCGCCTAAATCAGAAGGTAATGTAAAACTTTACAGAGGCCTTTTATCTATCACTACGCCGGATAAATCATCCATCGCCATCAAAGAATTACTTTGGCAGTGGTACAGAGAACGTGCCATAAAAATATTTATGCACCGATTAAACATTCTGTCTGAAAATATTTCATGGGCTAAAAAAGCTCACCCTAATGTGCGATTACTGACTATGAAACGCCAATGGGGAAGCTGCTCGCCAAAAGGAAAAATTATTTTGAACCCACATCTTGTAAAGGCACCACGAGATTGCATTGATTATGTTATTGCACACGAGTTGTGTCACTTAAAAGAGCACAACCATAGCCCAAAGTTTTATCGCCTGCTGACACAAACAATTCCCGAATGGCAATCTGTAAAAATCAAACTGGATAATATGTCGGAGATTTTACTGAACCAGTAGCTGTATTTCGTCAAAGCTTTTTGGAGAAACTACCCCTGATTTAAGAGACACATTAGATCATCTCGTTTTTATAAATTAATCTATCTATCGTAATGCATTTTTCTTGCATCGCTATGATCATTGATTACATCTCTTCTCGTCGATCCAGTATCACCTGCCCTCGACCATAAAATAGACAATCAATTGTTCGCTGAATAAAAGCTTTCACAATTACCACAACCTTAAAGCCAGTTTCCTCACAATCGAGGGCTGGCTTTTTTCATTATGGAGACATCAATTATGCAATACATCAACCACTGGCCAGATGATATGGCCAAACTTACACTACCCGAGGCAGTATCCCAGGATTTACACCAACAACTCCTCCAACCATTCGATTCCGCAGGAGAAGCAAAAAAATTCTGGAATGAAATATCTTCAACAATCATCATCCTGGACCCCACCGACAACATTACGCAGCTCAAAGAAAGCGATATATGGAACCAGATTGAGTTCGCCCTGACCTATCCAGAATACACCTTGCCGCTGTCCATGGATTACCAGTTATCCGTGGCGATAGCAAATGACTCCGGCAGTGGGATTTATCTTGTCATACCGCCTGAGCTCTCACATCTAATCACCGAAAACCTATAAACACAGGAGACAACACCATGAGTAAAATCATTCGACGTGCCCTGAAAATACTGGAGTCCAGGATGATGTATGAAACCGACTTCTTCACCAATCCCAATGATACAAAAAATTATCTGCGCCTGAAGCTCGGCAGTAATGAACGTGAAGTATTCGCCGTGCTGTACCTCAGCAACCGCAATCAATTGATATCTTATGAAGAGCTGTTCCTGGGAACAATTGATGGCGCCACAGTGCACGTCAGGGAGAGCGTGAAGCTGGGTCTGAAGCTTAACGCTGCGGCAATTATTTGCGCCCATAACCACCCGTCTGGCGTCTGCGAGCCTTCACATTCGGATGAAATGATCACGAAGCACATCAAAGAGGCCTGTGCACTGGTGGACATTAAAGTGTTGGATCACCTGATCGTGTCGGGGACGGATGCCATCTCATTGGCTGAGAGAGGTTTGATTTAAAGCACATCTAATCGAGACATAAAAAAGCACCCCTTAAAATCTATGTCGGGGTGCTGGCAACCGGACTTCCTTAGTCAAGTGACATCCTTGCATCGG
>JAUWLG010000292.1 GCA_030613795.1 Helicobacteraceae bacterium | reverse complement strand
GACCATGCAGGCAATACGGTGCACCGTCGTCACCTTCGCTCAAACGCTGATAACAGAGGCCCGCAGGAATATTGTTTGCACGTAACAGAGCACAAAGCAAATGACTTTTGGCATAACACCACCCTGTTTTATGCGCTAAGACTTCACTGGCTCTGTAGGTCGCCTGGTCAGACTCTATGTCACCGCTATGGTTAATCTCGTCTCGAACATATTCAAAACATTTTTTTGCAATTTCTTCATCACTGTCAAGACCATTAGAAAGCTTTTTAGCCAACGCAATGATGGCAGGATGTCCACTATCTACCGCTTCATTAGCAGAAAGATAGTCTTCTGGATTATTTAGCGTCACTGATTTTAGTAATCAGTTTACGAGACTGCTCTAAAGCATCTTCAACTTTGTCAAGGACCAAAGCAACTGCTAAACGGCGACCTTTATGCGCGTCAGGCTTACCAAACACACGCACAAACGAGTTATCAGTAAAGAGTTCGTCAGCTACATCAATAACAGGCGCATGTGACTCGTTTTCAGATTTGAATGCAGCTGATGCACCTTCTCCGTAAAAAGTAAAGCCAAGAGGCAGACCAAGAACAGCACGAAGGTGGAGTGCAAACTCGCTTTGTGACTGCGTTATCAACGTGACCATACCTGTGTCATGTGGACGCGGGCTCACTTCTGAGAAATAGACCTCATCACCCTCAATAAACAGTTCAACACCAAAAAGGCCCTGACCGCCAAGACCGTCAGTGATCGTTTTAGCCATCTCTTCAGCTCTCTGTCGTGCAAGGTCACTCATGCGCATCGGCTGCCATGAGAAAACGTAGTCACCGTCACGCTGTTCGTGACCGATAGGCTCACAAAAAACAGTCTCTTTGCCGTTACGAGCAGTCAACATCGTGATCTCATAATCAAAGTTTACAAAGGCCTCAACGATAAGCTCACTCGCATCACCACGAGCCTCTTTCGCCATCTCCCATGAATTCTCAAGATCATCCGCAGAACGCATGACCGACTGACCATGACCAGACGAACTCATAACCGGCTTGACAACACAAGGGTAACCCAGCGCTTCACCTGCTTCACGCATCCCCTCTAAAGTCGTTACAAAACGGTACGGCCCTGTTTTAAGTCCAAGATCTTCTGCCGCAAAGGTACGGATGTTTTTACGGTTCATCGTTTTAGAGACAGCGTCCGCGTTAGGAATAACATTAAAACCTTCAGCCTCTGCTTTGAAGAGTGCCGAGATACTGATAGCCTCGATCTCAGGAAGGATATAGTCCGGTTTTTCATGACGAATGATCTCTAAGATCGCATCTTCGTCTTGCATATTAACAACGTGTGCACGGTGTGCAACAGCGTGAGCAGGAGCACCCTCATAGCGATCAACGGCAATAACCTCAAGACCTAAGCGTTGTGCTTCAATGGCAACCTCTTTACCGAGTTCACCAGAACCGAGTAACAATACACGTTTAGAATTACTTTTGAGTGGAGCTGAAAATAGCATGAAAGACCTTTGCATTAGGGCGATTAGAGGTGCCCTTTATTAATTGCGATATTTTATCCAAGAATGACTTATGGGGTGATAGTGAATTGTGAAAGATGGCGCAGCTCATCTTAACAAAAGTCGAACTTGTTAAAAGTTTTAGATTTGGTGCAGGTTGTACTGAAGTGAATCCGAAGGATATCTCCTGTTAAGAAAGTGAGCTGGGAGCTTACTGTTAAGGAGTAAAGTAATATTAATAGAAGCCAATAGCTTCCAGTACGTCGAGAGATGAACTTCAGTGCAAGATGCGCCGAAGCTGGAACTTTTAAATTAGAATTTGTTTTTTAGGGCGCAAATTGTTAGTTCAAAACTCTCAACAAGACGAACCAACTCAGGAAATGGAAAAGGCGGTACTAAACGACGACGCTGATGATGTGAGACACAGTAATCACACCCTTTCTGTTCACTGTACTCTTCATTTTCTGAGATCGTGATCATCTTTTGCATACGATCTATCGCATCGATGTAACGCAAGCCCTCTGCACCAAAGTCACGGGCAAAGTCGATAATAACAATATCATATTTATTTTTTTTGTAAAGTTCTTTAACATGTTCAAACGAGTCAGCAATATCAACCTGGTGTTGACGTGTATCTGTTAAAAGTTGCGCACGCATTTCGGTTTGGAAATTATCATTGTCTATAAAAAGTATTTTTTTTGAGTGTGTCATATGTAGTGTTTTAGAGGTTAAGAGAAGCCCGAAGGCTTTCTCTTAGAGGCGTGATTCGTATCGGCGCATCATGAAAAGACGTTTAAGCATCTTCTTACGAGCACTGATCTTATCCTTTTTACGTTTCTCAGTCGCTGTTTCGTGGAAACGACGAGCGCGAGCTTCAGTAACGATAAGGTTACGGTCAGTTTGCTTCTTGAAACGACGGTATGCAGCGTCGAAGTTATCGTCCGAGCGTAGTGTAATACCAGGCATTCACATAACCTACTTTCTTTTTAAAATTTGGACGCGAATTATAACACATTTCCATTAAAAAGCAAATATGCCTTTTACACACTCTTTCAAAGCGTACGCTTTATCCAGGCACTCTTGCATTTCTGTAACTCTGTTCCGGACAGATCTTACTATGGCTAGTGTTTACCCGGATCAAGTTCGACCCCGCGTCGTTCGTCTGTTATATAGGTGATCAATGCCGTCATTTTTTGACCATCCACTGTCAGACGTTTTCCCTCTAAA
>JAUWLG010000066.1 GCA_030613795.1 Helicobacteraceae bacterium | reverse complement strand
CATCAGCGATATAGGGCGGGTTAGAGACTAAGATATCGATCTTCTCACTAATCGGTTCCAGCAGGTCGCCTTGACGCAGTTCAATACGTTCACTGAACCCAAAGGCTTCGATGTTCTTTTTAGCGACCTTCAGTGCGTCAGGACTGATGTCCACGGCAATGATCTTTGCCTTTGGCAGATGTTGGGCCAAGACAGTCGAGATGATACCGCTTCCTACACCCACTTCGACAATAGTTATCTCCTGGTCTTTGTTGGCAATGGCCAAGACCTCATCGATAAGCAGTTCCGTCTCAGGTCGAGGGATCAATGCCCCCTCTTCTATATGGAATTCCTGCGAATAGAAGCTGACACGGTTGGTTATGTACTCCATAGGCTGGTTCTGTTTGCGGCGTTCTACCCAAGAGGCAAGTTTTTCACCCTCTTCAATGGACTCACTTTCGTGCGTCATCAACCATAATTCATCTTTTTTCAATAGAGCCATAATAAGCAGCTGTGCCTCGCGTCTAGGACGTTCAACTACACCTTTCAGCTCTGACGTAATGAGTGTAAGCCACTCACCAACCGACATCAATCGATCGATGGGCATGTTCCCTCTAGTGCGTCATCTGACTGAGCATGTATGTCAAAGCCAAGCTCTTTTAGACGTTCAAGAACCGGCGGGTGTGTGTAGTAGAAAAAGATGTAGATCGGGTGTGACAGCGGAAAACTTTTGTTTTCACTCACCAGCTTTTTAAGTGCTTCACTCAAGAAGAACTTACCGCCGAGGTCTGCACCTGTTTTGTCTGCTTCATATTCGTTATGACGACTCATAATTCCCATGATCGGCATCATCACAAAACTCAGCAGCGGCATGACCAACATAAAAAGTATTATCATGTTCGCCGCACTTTTTTGAACACCGAGTTCCATGTAAAGCGTATCAGGCAGGTTGCCAAATAAAGCGAACATCGCAAAAAGCATCCCGCCCATCAAAGCCATGTTTTTATAGATATCACCATGCTGGAAGTGCCCAAGTTCATGACCCAGCACTGCCAGCAACTCATTGGGTGTCAGTTTTTCCAAGAGCGTGTCAAAAAGAACAACACGTTTTGTCTTGCCCAAACCGCCAAAGTAAGCATTAAGACGGGCGTCACGTTTAGATGCATCGGAGATGAAGACACCAGAGCTTTGAAAGCCTGTCTCATCCATCAGACGGGTGATCTGATTGATTAACTCCTCATCTTCGAGAGGTGTCAACTTGTCGAAAAAGAGTGCGCGAAGTGTCGAGTAGAACATGTTCAGTAAAACAATCACACCAAAGATAAAAGTAAAACTCCAGAGCCACCAAAGTTCAGTAGACGAGATAATGGCATAGATACCCCAAACGATCAAAGCACCGAAAACCACAGTCAACATGGTTGAGATCACTGTGTCTTTGATATAGAGTGCCATAGTTGAGCGGTTAAAACCAAACTTTGCATCAAGTACAAACTTTTCATAATACTCGATCGGCAGAGCGATCAGACCGTTGATCAAAATAAATGCCAAGACAGCCAAGATCGTTGAGAGTGTCGGATCATAGACCATAAACGTCTGCTCGATCCAACTGATACCAAAACTCATCCACGCTAAAAAGATCACAAAATCAAGCATCGTTGTAAACATAGAGAGTTTCTCTTTAGCGACCGCGTAGTTGCCGGCTTTAAGAAACTCTGCTGCACTCATCAACACAGCACTTTGGCGTTTCGCTTGGTTGACATAACCGATCTGCATCACACTGACATAAATTCTAATTAGTACGTAAAGGGTATATATCCCGATTATCGCAGTTACCATTGTAGACCTTTGGGCTTTAACCTAGACTGCATAATCCAGGTTCAAAATTGCGGTATTGTAGCATTAAACTATGAATATAAAGTACCTATTTAGGCATAGTCTTCAGCTTTTTTGCTCTATTTCACAATAGATATTTTAACGATATCATCACCCGTCTGGATTCTGTCATCTGGTACAAAATACATTCTTGCTGCTAGATAGATTGTTCCGATGATCAGACCGGCAATAATAACTGCCCAGACGATGCGACCTTTTTCCCCTGATAAGGTGTTATAATCACCTATATCTTGTAATCTTGGCTCACTCATGTGAAACTCCTATCTTTAAATTAATGGTAGAAGAGTACAAGGATTATTTGTCAAGTCAGTAAAGGTAGAGAGCTAGGTTGACGACTTAAGTTTACTTTTTGCATATTTTCTTCGTCACTTTATGTTTATATAGTAATTTTTACTCCATCAAACTTAAAAACTAAACATATAAAGTGCGGTTCAACTGTACGTGGGCTCCCTGCCAAAGGGAACTCAGCGTTAGCGTAGTTAAATGGGCTTTGCTCATTTGACGTTTGATATAATACAACTATGAATGACTTTATCCCAGAGATAGAACCAACCCCCACTTTTAAGACAAAGCAGTGCACGTGGTTAGTACAGATCGTAGCTTTTAAACTCACCTACATGCCCATCATCTTGACCCTGCTTGTTGCCTATATGGTTGACTACTTTTACGCTATTGCCACACTGCTTATAAGCTACCTTATTACCGGCATCGTTCGCTCCTATATGCGCAACAACTCCATCCCTAAACAGCAGCAGGAGTACAGCTACAGCGACAAGGCTATCGCAGCATGGTTTTTGTACCGTACCTACTGTTTCGGGGAACAAAAGTAGTCTATGCATCTTACTGAAATCACTGATCTCACCACCCCCTCATTAGATATCTACCGCCAACTAAGAGACAAGGCTTTTACCCAAGACAATAGTTTTATCGCTGACAGTCCCAAGGTTGTAAACATACTTTTAGAAACACCTATAAAGGTCAAAAGTCTTCTCGCGACTAAAGAGTATTATGAAGAGTTTGAAGAGCTGATCTCACGCAAGAATATCCCTCATCTCTTCGTAGCAGACAAAAAAGTGATGGAGAACATTGTAGGCCATAAGATCCACCACAACTGTATGATGCACGGCATTCGCCCAGATGAGACTGTTATTGATGAGTTGGGTGAGCAGATCATCATGCTTGATGAGATCTCATCGACTGAGAACATCGGCTCCATTGCCAGAAGTGCCGCTGCTCTCGGTGTAGACTCTTATCTTCTGCCTAAACAGGGTCCCCACCCTTTCAACCGAAGAGCTTTACGGGTGTCAATGGGTCTTGCAAGTCGTCTGAAGATCAATCAATTCGATGACATTTTTGCCACCTTGAAAACACTACGTGCTAAGGGCTACAAAATATTTGCCGCAGAAGTCACACCTGACGCGACACCTCTATCAGAGGTTAAAGTGCCTAGTAAGTGGGTCTTATTAATGGGACACGAAGGAAAAGGACTCTCTCAAGAGGTTCTTGCTGCCTGTGATGAAGCGGTGCAGATAGAGATGGAACCCAACATCAAAAGTTTTAACGTCGGGGTTGCGGCATCGATAATGATGTACCACTTTAAAAGTCATAGTGTCTTATAAAACTGAGACTTTTCACTATCTTACCCAGCAACTAAACACCTTGAATGTTGGATGTCTAACTGGTATCGTAATGAGTGACTAATGCGCTATATGTTGATAATCCAAAGGCAGGTTAGACATCCCTTTCCCAATGCCGTAGCACAAGGTCTCAAATAACTTTTTAACCTGTTGTTCCGGGATGATCTCATCTTCTGAACTGATGATACCAAGATATATTTTGTTGGAAAAAAACTGCATCTCAAATTTATTTAGCAGATTCGAAGCAGCTTTGATCCCATTTTCAGTATTATTAAAAGCAAATACAACACCGCATACATTTTTATCAAGAAACACAAATGTATCGACTAGGCGAATATCCTGTGAAAATGACGCCATATCAATATCATCAAGTGTAGCACCCACTGCAATTGCAAAGTCTATGCCATAACGTTCTTTTTCATAATTATAAGGTTCAATAGCTTTTAGAACCTCAGTCTCGTACTTAGCAAGGTTTTCACGGATATGTTTAATGAGTTCGTTTTTCAAAATATTCCTTTAAAAGTACCCATTTGTACTATTATTATAAATTATTATACTGTAAAATAGTGTGGAAATCACATTAAATCCATTTTTCCTTCTAAATCCCAACAAAGCCCAGCTTTGCTAAAATGTCACAATTTAAAAATATAGGCAGACCATGGCACTTATCGATCTTCTTGGCGTACACAAACATTATGACTTGCAAAAGATCCTGGTTGATGTAAACTTTCATGTTGATGAGGGTGAACGCATTGTTATCGTCGGTAAAAACGGCAGTGGCAAATCAACGCTGATGAAGGCTGTCTCCGGAACACTGACCATTGACGACGGTAAACGTATTACTAAACAAGACCTCGAGATCAAGATGTTGGACCAGGTACCAAAATTTGAAGAGGAAGACACGGTTCGTCAAGCCGTTGAACGAGGTCTTCAAGAGCTGTACGATGCCAAAGATCGTTATGATGAGATCTCTTTGCAACTGGCCGATAATTTCGATGACAAACTGCTTTTAAAAGAGCATTCTGACCTCTCCAGCTACCTGGACCATCACAGTGCATGGAGCCTTGACGATAAGATCGAACGTATTCTTCTTCATTTCAACCTCAAACATATGGAAGATCAGCCTGTTGTGATGCTCAGCGGTGGGGAGCAACGTCGTGTGGCACTCGCTGGGCTGTTGCTTCAAAAGCCGGATGTCCTACTGCTTGATGAACCTACCAATCACCTTGATGTCTACATGGTGGAGTTTTTGGAAGAGCTCATCTTAAAAGAGAAGTACACCCTGATCTTTATCTCTCATGACCGTTACTTCATCGACCAGATCGCCACCAAAACTATTGAGGTAGAAGATGGATCACTGCGTGAATACAGAGGTGGATACTCAGACTACCTGACCCAAAAAGCCGAATACATTCGTACCCTCCAAAAGCAACACGACAACCTTTTGGGTATGCTCAAAACAGAGAATGAGTGGTTCGCTCGCGGTGTTCGTGCCCGCCTAAAACGAAATGAAGGACGTAAAGAGCGTCTGATGCAGCTTCGTGAAGCCGCTAAGACCAACCCGGCAAAGATCCGTAAGATGCACGTCGAGATCCAGCGTGAGGCAAAACACTTTAACCGCGACAAAAGTGTCAACAAACAGAAGATGCTTTTTGAAGTGAACAACCTTGGTGTCACGCTGGGCGATAAACTGCTTATCAAAGGTTTTACAACCCGTATCTTGCAAAAAGATGTCATCGCCATCGTCGGGCCAAACGCAACGGGTAAATCTACCCTGCTTAAAGTCCTGCTTGGACGCATCAAACCGACCGAAGGTACGATCAAACAAGGGGAGTTCTCTATAGGTTATTTTGACCAACACCGTGAACTTTTAGATGACGCAAACAACCTCATCGAGACCTTCTGTCCCAACGGTGGTGACCGGGTCAATGTACGTGGAGCCGACATGCATGTCTACGGCTACCTGAAAAACTTTCTCTTCCCTAGAGAGTTTCTGGACAAAAAGATCGGTACACTCAGCGGCGGTGAGAAAAACCGTGTTGCTCTGGCCCTGCTCTTTACCAAAAATGTTGACTGTCTTATTCTCGATGAGCCGACTAATGACTTGGATATTCCAACCATCAACATTCTCGAAGAGCAGCTCCAGAACTTTCCTGGCGCTGTTATCTTGGTCAGTCATGACCGTTTCTTTGTTGACAAGATCGCCAAAAAACTCTTTGTCTTTAAAAACCATGATGGCCTGATCGAAGAAGAGTACCAACTCTACTCA
The DNA here is from genome assembly GCA_030613795.1 of Helicobacteraceae bacterium. GTDB lineage: Bacteria > Campylobacterota > Campylobacteria > Campylobacterales > Sulfurimonadaceae > Sulfonitrofixus. The sequence continues at coordinate 1,152 of JAUWLG010000066.1, read as the reverse complement.
GAGTATCTTGAAGATGAAAAAGAGCTGCGCGAAGTCGAGAGCATTGTCAAAGAGGCTGAGCAGAGTGCGCCTAAGAAAGTGATCCAAGAGAAGCCAAAAGCCATTAAGCTCACCTACAAAGAGAATGCGGCACTGAGTTCACTTCCCAAAGAGATCGAGTCTATCGAAGCTGACATCGACAAGATCAATGCCTGCCTGGCTGACCCTGATTGTTATGGGGAGAATGGTATCTCTGTGGTTGCAGAAGAGCTTTCAGCTGCTGAAGCACTATATGAAGCCAAGGTTGAAGAGCTGCTGCTTATCGAAGAGAAAGTCGAAGAGATCGAAGCTTTGAAAATGAATAATGAATAATGAATAATGAAAAGATTGCTGTGAGATGTAAGATCTGTCAAGGTGATGTTGCCAGCTTTTTTGATGATTATATGAAATGTCAGACCTACCACTGTAAAGCATGTGAGTTTATCTTCAAAGATGAAGAGGCCATCATCTCCGAGGGCAAAGAGCTCAAGGTCTATCAACAGCACAACAACACCGAAGAGAACCTCGGTTATGTCGCGATGTTTCAAGACTTTATTGACAAGACTATTACCCCGCACAAAGCTCAGATAAAAACAGCCCTCGACTTTGGTTCAGGACCTAACCCAGTACTCGCCAAGATCTTGGAACGAAATGGCTTTGAGACGGACCATTATGACAAGTTCTTCTCTGCGAAAAAAGTCTATGAAGGTAAGACCTATGACCTCATCACCTCAACAGAAGTCATTGAACACATCAGTGATGTCCAAGGGGTCATGGCACTTTTTGCACAACATCTCAATGCCGGCGGTTATCTGGCACTGATGACACAGTTCCACCCTGACGACCAAGAGGCCTATCTAAACTGGTGGTATCGACGCGACCCGACCCATATTGTCTTTTTCCGACCAAAGACCTTTGCCGTCATAGCACAACAACACGGTTTTGCGCTCCGTTACCATGATGATAAAAAGCTTGTACTACTACAAAAAGATAGTGTTTTGTAAAAAGTTACAAGTGTGTTACAATGACGCAACATCAAAATAAATTATAACTTCGTCAATTTCAAGGAACCAGAATGTCAGAGAACATGTCTACAGGACTACTCTTTAAAGAAGCTCTTCAAGAATTTAGTGA
>JAUWLG010000097.1 GCA_030613795.1 Helicobacteraceae bacterium | reverse complement strand
TGTCTGCTCGTCATAAGCATTGGCGATCAGTTGAAGACCGACCGGCATGCCGTTTTCTGCTGTATCTACCGGAAGCGAGATCGCAGGAAGACCGGCCAGGTTGACTGAGATGGTATAGATATCACTCAAATACATCTCAAGCGGATCTTCCAAAGCACCGACCTCATAAGCAGTACGTGGAGCAACTGGGCTTAAGATAAGATCTACGTCAGTAAACAGTTTTGCGTACTCATCTTTAATAAGGTGACGTACTTTCTGTGCTTTGACATAGTAAGCATCGTAGTAACCGCTAGAGAGAACAAAATTGCCCAGCAAGATACGACGTTTGACCTCATCGCCAAAACCTTCTGAACGAGTCCTGACATATAGGTCATTAAGGTTTTCACCCTCTTTACGGTTACCGTAACGGATACCGTCATAACGTGCCAGGTTCGTTGTTGCCTCAGCTGTTGCAGTGACATAGTAAGCAGAGATATCGTACTTGCCATCCATCAAACTCTTTTCTACGATAGTATGACCGGCTGCTTTGAGTGCTTCAACTGCTTTTTCATACCCTTTTTTGATGTCGTCGCTGGCATCTTTGACATGTTCTGGGATAATGGCGATCGTCAATTTACGAGAAGCGTCGAGCTTGTCAGATACTTTGTCGTTGTTCTCATAACTTGTTGAGTCTTTCACATCATGACCACTGATGATGTCATAAAGGATTGCTGCATCTTCAACATTTTGTGTCATCGGTCCGATCTGGTCGAGTGAACTTGCATACGCGCCTAGACCATAACGACTAACACGACCGTATGTCGGTTTCATCCCAACAATCCCACAAAAGGCTGCCGGTTGACGGATCGACCCGCCGGTGTCAGAACCCAGTGCCGCAATAGCAAGTCCTGCACCAACTGCTGCCGCTGATCCGCCAGATGAACCACCCGGCACACAGTTAGCGTTGTGCGGGTTTTGTGTAATGCCGTAGCATGAGCTTTCAGTCGTTGAACCCATCGCAAACTCATCCATGTTGGTACGGCCAAATGGTGAAAGACCTGCGTCTGTTAACTTGTTAATAACGGTCGCATTATAAGGTGCGATGTAACCCTGCAAGATCTTAGAACCAGAAGTGACCGACCAGTCTTTGACTTGGATGTTATCTTTGATCGCGATCGGCACACCCTCCCCTACGTTGTTGACATCAACATACGCATTAAGTTCAGGGTTAGCTTCGATCTGCTTTTTAAGATCTTCTTTAAAAGTGGCCAGCTCCTCTTTCGAGAGGCTAAGGGCTTCTTTAAGTGTAATCACACATTATCCTTTTTTGCTTTTTTTATTGCATAGACAGCAAGCAGTGAGACGGCGAGGATGATGACTACCGTAACAATGATCGTCATTGCACTTACCGGTTCTGTCATATTAAACATTCATGACCTTCGAACATCTCTCACATAACGTCTCCGCTTCTTTGGCGTGGAACTTCCAACAACGTGGACACTTCGCTTGCGTTGCCATGCCGATAACAAATTTATCACCATCGACTTCAAACTCACCAAGGCTTTCAGCCGGTGTGCCTGTTTGAATACCAGAGACAACAAACCAATCTTCAGCTTCGATTTGTGGAAGCGCATTAAGTTTTGCCGATTCAACATAGATGATCAGCTCAAGCGTGCTTTTAATACGTTTCTCTTTTTTAAGGCCATCAACCACTTCAGAGAAACCTGCACGCGCATTGATCATGTACTCTTCATCAAACAGACTGTACTCAACATTGATAGGTGTATAGAGAATGTCAAAGATATTTTCAGCGTCACCTTTGATGACAGCTGGAGCACTATCCATGATCTCATCAGCCGTGTAGGTCAAGATCGGTGCAATAAGACCAAGAAGTGACTTCGTGATCATCGCCATCGCACTCTGAGAAGCGCGACGGTGTGCATCGTCTTTTGCATCACAGTAGAGTCTGTCTTTAGTGATATCCATAAAGATACCGCTCAGCTCATTAACAACAAAGTTGTTAAGTGTACTCATGCCGCCGACAAAATTGTATTCACCAAACTGCTTGTGTGTCTCATCGAAAACAACCTGTGCTTTAGAGACGATCCAACGATCGACTTCACCCATCTCTTCGAATGGCATGATGGTCTCAAGGTCATCGATGTTTGCTAATAGGAATCTAAAGGTGTTACGCAGTTTACGATACTGCTCAGCGATCTGCTTTAGAATATCATCAGAGATCTTCAAGTCAGTCTGGTAATCACTCATCGCAACCCAGAAACGAAGGATCTCAGAGCCGTACTGTTTAATTACCTTGTCCGGAGCAACAACGTTACCCTTAGATTTAGACATCTTCTCACCTTTGGCATCAACAATGAAACCGTGTGTCAAAATACCTTTATAAGGTGCTTTAGACTGAACGGCAGCACTTAAAAAGAGAGACGACTGGAACCAGCCGCGATGTTGGTCAGAACCTTCCACGTAAAGGTCAGTCGGGTATTTGCCGGCATCGTAGTTACGAGACTTAAGAACAGCATTCCAAGTCGAACCAGAATCAAACCAGACATCAAGAATGTCATTGACCTTCTCTAACTCTTCAGCTTTATACCCTGAACCCGGGTAGAGAAGCTCAGCGATCTCCATGTTGTACCAGGCATCTGAACCCTGCATCTCAAAGACCATTGCAACAAAGTTAAGAACCTTCTCATCCAAGATCACTTCACCCGTTGCTTTAACACGGAAAAGTGCGATCGGCACACCCCAGTCACGTTGACGGGAGATACACCAGTCCGGACGGTTCTCAACCATAGAGGTCAGACGTTTACGACCCGTTTCCGGATAGAAGTCTGTTTTGTTCACCTCGTCAAGAGCGATCTCACGAAGCGTACGCTCTTCACCTTCCGGCTTCTGGTCAACAGCGATAAACCACTGTTTTGTTGCACGGAAGATCAACGGTGTATGTGAACGCCAGCAGTGTGGGTATGAGTGTGTAAACTTGCTTACTTTCAACAGAGACTCACCTAGAAGCTCTAAGATCGGCTCATTTGATTTGAAAATATGTTTACCGACAAACTCTTCAGGGTTAGGAAATAGTCTTTCGCGAACTACAGTCTCATCAAAACAGCCTGTCTCATCAACCGGCATAATAACGTCAAGGTTGTACTTTAGACCAACACGATAGTCATCTTCACCATGACCCGGTGCCGTATGCACACAACCTGTACCATTTTCCATCAAGACATGGTCACCCAAAACGATATGTGATGAACGGCCATTTAGAGGGTTGACAGCATGAAAGTTCTCAAACTTCACAGCATCAAAGGTCTGAACAATTTCACCAGAAAGCACACCGTTTTCAATATTCTCATTGTAAAGTTTCTCAGCTACGATGTAGCCGTCACTTGTACGAACATACTTCTCATCAGGGTTAAGAGAGATACCGATATTAGCCGGAAGTGTCCAAGGTGTCGTTGTCCAGATAACCAGACCCGCTTTTCCTTCGATACCCATACGCACTTTTGACTCATCAGTAAGTTCAAACGCAACATAGATAGAGTGAGACTCTTTGTCTTCGTACTCTACTTCTGCTTCTGCCAGCGCTGTACGTTCTGCCCATGACCAGTAAACCGGCTTAGAACGCTCAATCAAAAGACCTTTTTTTGCGACATCACAAAGAGTACGGTAGATGTTCGCTTCGAACTTATAGTCCATTGTGAGGTAAGGGTTTTCCCAGTCTGCCAAGATACCGAGTGTCTTAAACTCTGAACGCTGAACGTCCACAAACTTAGCCGCATGTTCACGACAAAGTTTACGCACTTCACCCGTACTTAACAGCTCTTTTTTCTGCTTACCGCCAAGTTTCTTCTCGACTTGCTGCTCGATCGGTAGACCGTGACAGTCCCAACCCGGTGTAAAACGCACCGACTTGTTGTTGAAGTAGTTAAACTTGATGATGATGTCTTTTAAGACCTTGTTGAGGGCGTGACCGATGTGGATATGACCGTTGGCATACGGTGGTCCATCATGCAGTGTGAAATGTTCAGCACCTTCACGGTTTTTCTTCATCTTCTCATAGATCTTGTTCTCATCCCAGGCTTTATAACGCTTCGGCTCGTTTTGAACAAGATTTCCACGCATTGGGAAGTCTGTTTTAGGCAATAACAGAGTCTCTTTATAATCCATGCTACCCTCTTTAGGGCACCTCTAAAGACCCTAGACAGCCTCAGCGACACAGAGAAATTCATAATCAAGGCGGTACTTTGAAAGCCTAGCCACAGCTAAGGATATCTCAGACACAAGTACTAAATGTACTTGTGTCTAAGTAAAGTAATACCTAGAGAGTATGTGTTTCTCTGTATTGCCCGCAGGGAGATAAAGAGGGAGGCAATCTTGCACAAAATTTTCTCTCACCGTAGCTATGGCTATGGCTCAAAAAAAGTTTTGCACAATCTCACATCCCTCTTTATCTCTGAGGTTGTCTAGGGTCTTTAGAGGTGCCCTTATCTTTATAAAATTTTTTGGATTATATCTTTAAAGGGTTTAAGCAGGGCTGACAATATGGGACTACAGCACTGTAGAGACGTTCACAAGAGGCAAAGAGATGATGCGATTTAAAAATTAAATTTTAAAATGAAGCGTAGTTACAATATAAAATTCTATTTTTTTTCATTTTACAAGAGTCCATCTCACGCCATCATTGCATTGTGTTATACTTCTTTTACAGCAGATATTTCTATCTTAAAGTTGGAGTATACTTTGAAAAAACGTCTATATTTTATTGGCAATATTTTCACCCAAAACCACCCGTTTAGAGATTACATCATCCGGCTGATCGAAGCAGACGCTGAATTAAATTCCGTTGAATATTTTTTTGAAGCTGATCGGAATTTCTTTGCTGAACTTGAAACCAGACTTGCCCATAATGAAAAGATCTATGTCATCAGTAATAAAAAGAGTTTTACATTGGTCGGCAAACTGCTATGTACTGTAATAGACGACAAACTTGTACTCAAAGAACAGATGCTTATTCCTTCACAATGCGAAAACTTCACAAAAGACAGTTATCTTCTTGAGATCAAGAACTCTACTATCAATGTCATCCAGGCTCAAGAGTCGAAAGAGCTGCCTCAACTACTGCTTTCAGACTCTAAAACAAAACAGAAATTACACTTTTTTGAGACAGCGATCAAAGAGGTAATAGACCTTTTAAAACCGCTGGCCAAACAATTTGACGTCGAACTTGCTTTTTCACAGATTGTTGATGCGTGGGTGGAGGTAGAAGTAGAGTGTAAAACATATGGTTCCATCGATAAATTTATAGAGATCACCAAACAGAGATATCCTGCACATGTCATTGTTGCAGATGACCTTGTTCAACATATTATTGATGCGACACTAAAATCAGAACAGAAAATTACATTGGCAGAGAGTTGCACCGGAGGACTCCTAGCTTATTATTTCACCTCTCATGCCGGTGTCTCGTCAGTGTTTGAAGGTTCTTTAGTCACTTATTCCAACATCTTGAAAGAGAATTGGCTAGCAGTCGAAAACAACACACTGGTAGAAAATGGCGCCGTCAGTGAAGCTGTTGTCTCCGAGATGTGTGCTGGTGCATTCACTATTGCAAAGGCTGACTATGCGCTTGCGGTCAGCGGTGTTGCCGGACCAGACGGTGGCAGTGAAGAGAAACCGGTAGGTACAGTTGTCATTGGGGTTAAATCTAAAATGTATGAAAAAGTCGTGACATGTCACTTCAAAGGCGATCGAAACTACATCCAGCAGCAGAGTGCATTGAGCGCTCTAAAAATGCTGGTTTTATGTGATAAAAAAGTTTTTTTCAAGAAATAGCAAAAAG
>JAUWLG010000131.1 GCA_030613795.1 Helicobacteraceae bacterium | reverse complement strand
TTTCTTGCCTTAGCTACGGCTAGGGCTTCAAAAGGTCGCCTTGATTGTGTACTTCTCTGTAACGCTGAGGCTGACTAGAGTTTTTAGAGGTGCCCTAAATAGATAAGGTATCTCTAATAAGGAGAAAAAAATGTCAGAATTAGCATGGTTAAGTAAAAAACTCGGAAGCGGAAAGGTCTTGTGCCAGGCGTGTGCACAGTCTTGCAAGCTTGACGAAGGCGAGTACGGCATCTGCGGTGTCAGAAAAGTCGAGGACGGCGAACTCAGACTGCTTGTCTACGGACTTGCTGCCGCGGTCAACGTCGACCCGGTAGAGAAGAAACCGATGTTCCATTTTCTGCCGCAGAGCAGAGCCTTTTCAGTGGGAACGGTAGGGTGCAACTGCTCCTGTAAGTGCTGCCAAAACTACGATATCTCCCAGTACCCCAAAGAGCATAACCACGAGATCATCGGGCAGGACCTTCCGCCTGAACGTATCGTCGAACTTGCCATAGAGTACGGATGCGATTCGGTCGCCTATACCTACAATGAACCGATCGTCTTTTTTGAGTACACCTACGACACGGCAAAACTGGCCCACGAAAAAGGGCTCAAAAACATCTATGTCACCAGCGGCTACGAGACCAAAAAGGCGATCGATCTGCTGGCACCCTACATCGACGGCATGAACATCGACATCAAGGGTTTTACAGACGAGTTTTACAAAGAGATCTGCGGTGCGAGGCTGAAACCGGTGCTCGAAGCGGTCAAGCACGCCCATGCAAAAGGGATCTGGGTTGAGGTAACGACTCTGCTGATCCCGGGAAAAAACGACTCCGACGAAGTGATAAGAAACATCGCAAAATTCATCGCCAGTGTCGACACTGCCATCCCTTGGCACCTCTCGGCATTTCACCCGATGTACAAGATGCTAGATGTCCCTCGCACACCAGGCTCGACACTGCGCAGAGCGTACAAAATAGGCCAGGAAGAGGGGCTGAAATATCTCTATGTCGGCAATATCGACGATGAAGACTATGAGTCGACCTACTGTCCGGGCTGCGGCGAAAGGGTGATCGACCGACGCGGTCACATCGGTCAGTACGTCACCAACGAACTCGACGAAAACGGTACCTGCCCGCACTGCGGCTACAAACTTGAAGGGGTGTGGCATTAGGAGTCTGTCAGACTCATGCTCACTTGGCTATAAACTCCATTTATTTGCCATCTTTCCCAGACATTTTCGTTCAATAGCTATGGCTATTCGCCTCAAATGTCTGCAAAACCTGACTAAAAAGCTGAAGTTCTCGCTTCAAGCAGACGAGTTCGACAGACTCCTTACTCATATCAATTTTTGATACGATTAGATGTATTAATCGTATCAGATTATGATTTGATTAGCAACTAGATATATTTATTAGTATTTTATATTGTTAATATGTATAATGTTTCTATGAAAACTATCAACGAACTCTACAAACACGATAGACCCAGAGAGAAGTTATTAGCTAAAGGGGCCGGTGCTCTTAAAGAGTATGAGCTTTTAGCTATTCTTTTAGGCAGCGGTACACAAGGTAAAGATGTCATCAAGCTCTCCAAAGAGATCATCAAACTGCTTGATGATGACTTTGAAGCACTGAAATTAAACAGACTTGTAGAGATACATGTTCTGGGCAAAGCTAAAGCGATGCAGATCCTCTCAGCCATTGAGCTAAGCCGGCGTTACCTCATTAAACAGAACGTCAAGATCACCTCGGCTGAGGATGTTCACCGTGAACTACAAGAGTATGCTCTCAAGAAGCAGGAACACTTCTTGGTCATAACCCTTGACGGTGCGTCGCATATCATCGAAAAACGCATCATCTCCATCGGCACCCTCAACCAGTCTCTTGTCCACCCAAGAGAAGTCTTTGCCGATGCCGTCAGTGACCGTGCAGCCGGCATCATCATCGCCCACAACCACCCCAGCGGCCAACTCGAACCCAGTATAGAAGACAAGCGTGTCACAAAACGGCTAAAAGAGGTCGGCACCATCATGGGCATCGAGCTGTTAGACCATGTCATCTTGAGCAGAGATGGCTATTTGAGTCTGCGCGAAGAGGGGTTGGTATGATGTTACAAGCAGCAGATAGCGAGATAGAAAAAAAGATATTTACCATTCGAGGTAATCAAGTTATGGTAGATAGGGATTTGGCAGAACTATATGGTGTGGAGACTAAAAGGTTAAATGAACAAGTTAAAAGAAACAGTGAGAGGTTTCCAAAAGAGTTTAGATTTCAGTTGACAGAGAGTGAGAAAATTGAACTGGTCGCAAATTGCGACCGGTTTCAAACCATAAAGCATTCATCATCATTGCCCTATGTTTTTACTGAGCAAGGTGTATCGATGCTTTCTGCTGTCCTAAAAAGTGATGTTGCTGTAAAAGTAAGTATTGATATTATCAATACTTTTGTCAAGATGAGAAAATTTTTATCTTTAAATAGTGAACTTTTTCAAAGAATTGAGCAGATAGAAAAAAGACAAATAGTTAATGAGATTAAAACTGATGCGCGCTTTGAAAAGATATTTAATGCGCTTGAAGACAAAACTCTCAAACCAAAGCAGGGCATCTTTTTCGATGGACAGATCTTTGATGCGTATGTATTTGTCTCTGATCTGATCAAAAGTGCCAAAAGTTCCCTTGTCCTTATAGACAACTATGTCGATGAAAGTGTGTTGATGCTCCTCTCTAAAAGAGACAACAGTTGCAAAGTAATGATCTACACTAAAATACTCTCTAAGCAACTGCAACTCGATTTGAAAAAACATAACGCACAGTACCCTCCCATTGAGATCAAAACATTCAAAGAGGCACATGACAGGTTTCTCATTATCGATGATAAGACTGTCTATCACATAGGCGCATCATTAAAAGATCTCGGCAAAAAGTGGTTTGCATTTTCAAAGTTTGATAAAGTGGCTTTAGCGCTCTTAGACAAATTAGAAGAGCTGAAATAGATATATGTTATCATTTAATGATAACTAAAAGTTGGTATGATGAAAACTAAAGTATTACATGTCGGGATTATGTCAAAAGAGAACTATAAGCAACGCACGATCGCTATTGCAAAAGGGATATATGTGCCGAAAAAGAGTGAGCCGAAGGTGTGGTTTGAGTCAGTCAAATCTCTTGCGCAGGTTCTTAGTTCTGAAAATCAGGCACTGTTGAAGGTGATTGTAGAGAAAAAACCAAAGTCTATTACCGAGCTTGAGGCATTGACGGGACGGAAAAAGTCAAATCTGTCTCGTACACTGAAAACGTTGGAACGTTATGGCATTGTTGCCTTGAAAAAAGAGCATAACAGTATTGTCCCAGTAGTACAGGTGACGGACTTTCGTGTGGAGTTTGGATTAGGAAGTGCAGCGTAGTCATAACGCTGTTATAAAAGGAATGCAATGCTAAAGATATCAAATTCCGTCACTCTGGACGAAAGCGAAGTAGAGTTTACCGCCATCCGTGCGCAGGGTTCCGGCGGGCAGAAGGTTAATAAAACCTCCGCAGCCATTCATATTCGTTTTGACATCGCCGCCTCATCACTGCCGGAGTTCTACAAAGAGCGGCTCTTGGAGCTCAAAGAGAAGCGCATTACCAAAGACGGCATCATCGTCATCAAGTCGCAGCAGCACCGCAGCCAGGAGCAGAACAGAGAAGAGGCTCTGGAACGTCTGGTAGAACTCATAAAAAGTGTCAATGTTGTCCAAAAGAGGCGTGTCGCAACCAAGCCGACCAAGGGTTCACAGAAGCGGAGGCTCAACTCAAAGAAGCAGCACGGTCAGAAGAAGAAGTTACGAGGGAAGGTGGATACGGAATAGCTTCCTAATACGTCAAAGTATTTTTACTTTGGAAGGTTCTCTCTATAGAGTGTAAGTATTTCAATCCGTTCATCGGTTTCTCTGTAGATAATAGAGTATCCTTGATAAACGAGTTTACGTGTACTTGGCGCTAGGTCATCAGATGGTCTTCCAGATCTTGGAAATTTTGAGAGCATCTCTACAATATAGTTTTTCATATCATCCAAATATTTGTCAGACAGCTCTACACTCTGTGTCTGTTCAAAAATGTAAAGTGCCTGATCGATGAGGTTTTGTGTTGCTTTTTGAGAAAAAACAATCTCAGTCACGATAGGCTTTCTTCGCTTGCTCAAACGCCTTGTCGATACTCATAAAGTCACCACGTTCTACCTCTGCAATTGCTTCTTGCACATCACGTTTTAGTTGTGCATGCGTTTTGTTGTACTCGTCGAGAGACATCATGACAACTGTTTTATCGTTCTTTGTTGTAATGATGACCTCTTCATTGTTGTCACATACATTATCAATAAGTGTTTTGAGGTTATTACGAGCTGAAGTATAGTTAACGGCTTGCATCATCTTTTCCTTTGTACAGAATACTGTCATTATAGCATAAGTGGTTTTTACCCATGTTGGAACAGTATGGGTGAAAAATGAGATAATTTACGCATGTTTAAAAAAGTGAGTCACGATCAAGTTGACCACTTAGTTCGTCAGACTCCTGGCTTATTTCGTTTTTCAAAGCAGGTAGGCCCTATAATTGGGTAATAAGACCATTAAAGGGTATTGCAGTATGAACAGACGGACATTTTTACACTTCGGCGGAAAACTGACACTGGCTTCCGTTGCCGCATTTAATTTCGGCTGCAGCCTTCAGCCGATGATCGACGACGGGAATAAGGTTGCCCTCATCTACGGTACCCGCTATGGAGCGACGCGTGATACGGCGGAGTGGGTCGCCGCCGGAACAGGCAAAAAGATTGACCTGCTCAACATCGAAACCCTGGACTTTGAGCAGACCGTTAAAGAGTACGCCACATGCCTTCTCGGTTCGGGCATCTGGATCGACGGTCCCCACAAACACCTCATAGAGCTGTTGCAGACGCATAAAGAGACGATGCAGGAGAAGATCATCGCTGCCTTCATTGTCTGCGGTACAACGGGCGAAGATGAGGCCGGAAAAAAACGGATCGAA
>JAUWLG010000162.1 GCA_030613795.1 Helicobacteraceae bacterium | reverse complement strand
AGATTTAAAAGCAAGGGGATTATTATCCATTGATTGCTTTAATTAAACGAATGCTGGCAACGGGCCCATCATAGGGTATGTTTTTACTATAGCCGACACCACACCTGCTGTGATCTTTGCTGTTTATGCAATCGTTATCGGTCTGAGTGACAATGTGTTAAAACCCTTATTGCTCGGCCGCGGGGTTGATATACCTATGGTTGTTATTTTGATCGGGGCAATTGGCGGAATGATACTTTCAGGTATCATCGGTCTGTTTACCGGCGCTGTTGTTCTTGCCTTGGCTTATAAGCTGTTTATTACCTGGCTGGATGAAGCAGAAGAGGAACTGCCTGAACATTCTTAGAAGATAGAGAGTCCTGCCCTGGCCAGAAATTGGGCCGTTTGTAGTCGGCTCTTATACTTTTACGTAGTATAATCCTGCAAACAAATATGAGGCTCACTTATGAATGATCTAGTCAACTTGTTAGCAGAAAAAACTTCCCTGAAAAAAGAACATATTAACAATATTTTAAAACTCCTCGATGAGGGCTCAACCATTCCTTTTATTGCACGATACAGAAAAGAGATGACGGGCGGGGCAAGCGATGAGGTTCTGCGTGACTTCGAGCACATCTACCAAAGCGCTAAAAAACTTCTTGAGCGCAAGAGCGAAATAGAGAGGCTTATTTCCGAAAGAGCGGTCTTGACGGACGCGATTAAAAAGAGCATAGACGCTGCAGAGAGTCTGCGTGTTTTAGAAGATATCTATCGACCTTTTAAAGAGAAGAAGAGTTCACGATCTGCGACGGCGATAGCCAACGGGTTGACCCCGCTTGCCAACATTTTGGAGGGAGCAAGACTTTCTCAAAGCGAGTTTACCGCCAAGGCTAAAGGTTTTGTCAAGGGCAAGGTGACGTCGGTTGACGAAGCGGTGAAAGGGGCTCAAGATATTCTTGCAGAGCGGTATGCCGATCAGCCGAGAGAAAGAGAGGCCATTCGAAACACGATGCTTCGTTTCGGGGTTCTTGAGGTCAAGAAGGCCAAGGGGTTTGATGAAAAAGGGCTTTATACTAAGCTTGCTGAACACGCTGAGAAGGTTGCCTATATTCCTTCTCACCGCTATCTGGCTATTATGCGCGCGGTGAAAGAGAAAGAGCTGTCTGTCAAAATCCGCATCGATATTTTGCGCATAGAAGAGAACATCAAGAGCTATAAGATCCCCCGACATGCGGCAAACTCAGACAAACTGCTTTTGGAAGCCTACAGAGACGGACTGAAACGTCTACTTCTGCCTTCTATTGAAAGAGAGGTCCAGTCTGAGTTAAAAGAGAGAGCCGACTTAGCAGCCATCGGTGTTTTCGGCAAGAACCTAAACCAGCTTCTTATGACACCGCCTGTGACCAAGCGAGTCATACTCGGGGTTGACCCTGCCTTTAGATCGGGCTGTAAGCTGGCTGTCATCGATGCGAACGGGACCTACCTTGAACATGCGGTTATCTATCCTACTGATCCAAGAAATGATTATGAGGGTTCCAAGAAGAAGGTCCTCTCTTTTGCCAAGAAGTACGACATCAAAGCTGTTGCTATCGGAAACGGGACCGCTTCAAGAGAGACGCAAGAGTTCTTTTCACGGTTGAACTCGGATGAGGGCGCCGCGTTAAACTATACCGTCGTCTCTGAGGCCGGGGCATCTGTCTATTCTGCTTCAAAACTCGCGGCTGAAGAGTACCCTGATCTTGACGTCACTATTCGCGGGGCTATCTCCATCGGACAGAGACTGCGCGACCCTATGGCGGCGCTGGTCAAGATCGATCCGAAGTCTTTGGGTATAGGCCAGTATCAGCATGATGTGGACCAAAAGCTCTTGGAGAAAAAACTTGGTGATGTTACACAAGACCTTGTAAATCGGGTAGGTGTCGATATCAATTCCGCCTCGGCTGTCCTTCTCTCTTATGTGGCAGGAATAGGGTCAAAAATAGCACAAAACATTGTTACCTTTAAAGAGGAAAATGGAAACTTCACCTCAAAATCCCAACTCTTAAAGGTCAAAGGCCTTGGCGCCAAAGCGTATGAGCAGGCCGCAGGTTTCATCCGTATCAAGGAGGGAAAATCTGTCTTTGACAACAGCGGTATCCACCCTGAGTCCTACAAGGTCGCCGCAAAGCTTGATGGTCTGGATTTACAAAACATTGATATAGACAGTATGGCCCGGGAACTCGATGTTGGCAGAGAGACGCTGAGAGATATTGTCAAAGAGCTTCAAAAACCCGGATTCGACCCGCGCGAGGAGTTGCCGGCTATTCCTTTCAAAGAAGGCATTACGGATATTAAGATGTTACGAGAGGGAAGTTTCGTTTCGGGCGTTGTACGAAACATAGCAGATTTTGGAGCCTTTGTCGACATAGGCCTGAAAAATGACGGGATGATCCATATCTCAAAGATGAGTGCCAAACGTATCTCTCATCCTCTTGAGATCCTCTCTATCAACCAGTATCTCCCTCAAATAGAGGTGATATCTGTTGATCTGGAAAAAGGCAAGGTAGGGCTGAGCCTTATCTCTGTATAAAGCCGTTATACCTGTAGCAGGTAGTGTGCCCTCAATACATTTCAAACTTACAGTGTCAAATAGCGAAAAGGTGAAAGCCCTTGTACTACATCCTAAAATTCATATATAATTACGCAAGAGAGTTTTGAAAAACATTCTTAAATGATGAGACCAAAGGCGTTTAATGGCGAAGTGTAAAAATTGCGGTAAGCAGATCGAACCTGATGTAGAGGTATGCCCTCATTGTGGCTCTGAGGTGACCAAGGGGTTTAACGCGACACCGTGGATCATGCTGGCGATAGTCATCTATGTTATTGCGGAGATCATTGTAGGAAGAACTGTCGGTGTGGAGCCCAAGAAAGAGACTCCTAAAGAGGTTGAAAGTAATGTCACAACAAGATAAACAAAAGTGGGATGCGAAGTACCTCAAGAAAAGTGAACTGTTGAGACCTCGTGAGGCTAGTGTCAACATTAAAAAGTTTGTTAAAAAGTCTGTAGGTGCTAAAGCACTGGACCTTGCCTGCGGAGCGGGGCGCAACACCATCTACTTGGCGAAACAGGGGTATGAGGTCGATGCTCTTGACATTGCTGCGGTTGCCCTTGAGGCATTGGCGGCAGAAGCACTCAGCGAAGACGTTCAAGAACTTGTGAATGCGCAGTTGTCTGACCTTGACAGCTTTGTACCCGATCCAGAGAGTTACGAACTCATTGTTATGATGAACTTTCTTGACCGTGCTCTTTTAGAACGTGTTAAAGAGGGGTTGAAAGTCGGTGGGCTTTTTATTGTCGAGACCTATATGGATGACCTGATCAATGAGAAAAAAGATTCTAATGTGGACAATCTTCTTAAAAAAGAGGAGCTAAAGACTCTCTTTGATGAGGGCTATGAACTGCTTTTCTACGATGAGTTTGAGAATGAAGCGTATGAGCTCTACAGCATGAAAAAACAGGTCATTGTTGTTAAGAAGAAGTAGGCTATTAGTTTAAAATAGTGGGGAGATACTCCTCTCGATCACACACTTACAAATAAAACTACAGCCGATCACTAAGAGAAAACAGGATGGATTTTTATATACTGTAGGTATATGTTTAAAAAGGATGAGGGGAGGAGGTGCAGCGATGATACCCTTTAACCATCTGGGCTGGCTCTTCAAGTTCATGGGGCCTGTCTCGTAC
This sequence comes from Helicobacteraceae bacterium, assembly GCA_030613795.1. Lineage (GTDB taxonomy): Bacteria > Campylobacterota > Campylobacteria > Campylobacterales > Sulfurimonadaceae > Sulfonitrofixus. The sequence continues at coordinate 711 of JAUWLG010000162.1, read as the reverse complement.
CCTCGAGCAGCGACCGAAGAGCTTTGCGACTTTTTAAAACCTGTTTCGGAGCATGCAGCGCTTCTTGACCTCGGTTCGGGAACAGGGGTCTTGAGCGAATTCGCTTTCTTATGCAGAAACGATCTTCAGTTTGTCGCCCTCGACCCTGCCGAAGGGATGCTCAGGTTCTCCCCGCACTTTGTCCAGACCCATCAGGCCAGAGCCGAGGCGCTCCCTTTTGATGATAGGAGCTTCGAGGTGGTTCTCATCAGGGAGGCGCTTCACCATTTTCAGGAGCCGGAGATCGCACTGCAGGAGATCGCACGGGTGCTCACAAGAAAGGGAAGACTCTTTATCTACGAATTTGACCCAAGTACGTTTATGGGAAAAAGCATCTGCATGGCGGAGAAGATAGTCGGCGAGCCGGGCCACTTCTATGCGCCGGAGGTGTTGAAAGAGATGCTTGAAGAGCACGGTTTTACCGTAGACGTCAACCGGCACGGATGGCGCTATACCATTCATGCGCAACTGCAAGACAGTTAGTCTCAGATGATGTGAAAAAGAGAGAAAAAAAGGGGTTAAACCACTTTTTTCTGTTCCAGAGCTATGACAGAAAAATGATCTTTAGTATTCGCCCATCACCAAAGTATAAACAACGTAAATTGCTATAACGATAGCGAAGGCAATGATGATCGTCTTTTTTTTGCTTCTACCGAGCGGCTTTTTGTAGTC
>JAUWLG010000313.1 GCA_030613795.1 Helicobacteraceae bacterium | reverse complement strand
GGATAGTGAGTTCCGATGAGTTGTTACAAAACCTGTGGGCCTATGATGAGATACCCTCAGAAGACACCATTCGTACCCTTATCAAACAGCTTCGTAAATACGTAGGCAAAGAGCATATCATCAACATCAGAGGCGAAGGATACCGTTTTGAATAATCTGGAAAAACGCTCTTTTTACTCCTTTTTAACCCTCTATATCGGCTCTTCCTTTCTATTTTTAGCCTTGGCCGGTTTTTGGTACTATACCGCCCAAAAAAACGCCCTTCAAAACAGCAACTACTACCAGATGCAGCACTTCAGCGACAAAGTCAGCGCCGCTATCATCAACAGCCATATGCGCGGTGGCGGTCTGCATCTTCCTGCTGCACCGTCGCAGACAGAGCTTGCCTTGGTCTCAACACAAAACAGAATTGTTTATGGTTCACTGCCGCAAGATATCACCAGCTTTAAAAATGACTTTTTTGAGATGGATGGCAACTCTATACTGATCTCCGATGCCCCACAAAAGCACCTCAACATTAAGTATGTCGTTGTTCAAAGCAGCACCTATCGTAAAGAGTTAGAGGCTTTACAAGCCTATGTTCTGTTAGTCATGATCGCTATTGCACTCGGCATCGTTTTAGTTGCCTGGATACTTTCCAAGATCTTTATGCGCCCTATTCGCCAAAAAGTCGAACAGATAGAACAGTTCATCCAGGACATCTCCCATGAGCTAGGTACTCCCGTCACTGCACTACAGATGAGCTCCAAGCGTGCCCTCCAAAAAGGGGTTTATGACGAAAAGGTCTTAACAAATATCTCCATCAGCACCAAACAGCTCTACAGTATCTACCAATCTCTAGCCTTTCTCAATTTCTCAACACCAAAAGAAGCGCCAAAACAACTTGCCTTACAACCTATATTGGAAGAGAGTATCGCCTACTACGCTGAGTTGAGCCATGCTAAAAACATCTCTTTTCAAACAGATATCGAGAGTGCAAGTCTACTAATCACTGAAGATAGAGCCAAGCTCCTCTTTTCCAACTTTATCTCCAATGCTATCAAGTACTCTATGCCAAACACCACCATCACGATCACCCTAAAAGAGCACTTCTTCAGCATTCAAGATGAGGGGGTCGGTATTGACAGTACTAAACTTGACGAGATATTCAAACCCTATGAACGGGGTTCACAGATAGCAGGCGGTTTTGGTATTGGACTGAGTATTGTGAAGCAGATCTGTGATGAGTTCAACATCGATATTGAAGTTACCTCTAAAATAGATGAAGGCAGTTGTTTTACCTTGACATGGTAGCTCTTGCAATTAATATGCATTCCCATCGAGCCGATGGGAACGAGGGGAATAACGCTGATTAAAGCTAGTGCGTACGGGTCGTTGTCAGTGAAAGGCCCTTCCAACCGTGCAGACCGCCTCGGTACCATTTAAGCTTCTCTACCGGATAGCCCATTTTTATTAACTCTACTATTGCTATTGGCGACTGCCCACACCAGGGACCGTTACAGAACAGTAGTAAAGTCTTTGCATCTGTAAAGTTGTATTTACCATCTTTGCTCTTTTTAACACCGATTTGTTGAAGCATCTCAGCAAACTCTTCATCAAAGATCTTCGGCTTTTTTAAAACGGCAACCCAGAGATTCGTCGCACCTGGTATGGTCTCATAGTCATACCAGTCAGCACCACGTGTATCGACCAGCAGGTAATCTTTTCTATCCTGCATCTGTTGTATAAAACGAAGTACTTCAAGCTCAGCAAACGTCTCCACACCCTCTTTGATATGAAGAGGATAGATGACACCGACAGTCTGCACAAATGACGCTTTACAAGCATCGGGCACCTCTTTGCCGGCAAAGTCTCCTTCCCAGATCGCACTTGTTGTAATGGGCACATCTAAACACTTAGATGGGACCTCTCTTTCAACATGGTACTTTTTTCCGTCTGAGTGTTGAGTATCAACACCGTTGTGTTGCAGACTGTAAAGTGAACTGCCGGCATGCGCCAACCCTACTGCAAAAAATAATAACAAAAACTGTTTCATACTTTCTCCTCACTTTCTACATATAAGACTATATGATATTACGCTTTGAGAATGTGTTAGGCATAAATTAAAAAGCCTAATATCGCTAAAGAGGTCTCTTTTTGTTACACCAAGAAGAGAGATTAAAGACACTACTAAGAGTGCACACTATCATCTATTTTTAGCCTCCTGGGCTGCTTTTTCGCGCGCTTTATCTTTTTTACTTTTACCTTTGCCTTTGACAGGCGCCGGACCGCGCTCTTTTTTAGGTGCTTCGCCGGTTAGCTCAAATCCTTCTATCTGCTCTCTTTCAAGCTTAATACCGCTGCGTTTTTCAATGAGATTAAAATGCGCCATCTCTTCGTAACCTATAAAAGAGACAGCATTTCCTGATCTGCCGGCCCGTGCTGTTCTACCGATGCGGTGGATGTAATCAGCAGGAGATCGCGGCAGGTCAAAGTTGACAACACAGTCTATGTCATCGATGTCTAAACCACGTGCTGCGATAT
>JAUWLG010000156.1 GCA_030613795.1 Helicobacteraceae bacterium | reverse complement strand
CTTAGCCTTCATTGGGTAGTTGACCTTGACATCATGGATCTTTGTCAATGTATTCATTTGACGATCCAGCTCAGCTTGTTCAGCATCGACTAGTTTAGTCACTGCATTTTTTTCTACCGTTTTAAGGTTTATTGTCGCTTCACGGGTTGTTTTAATGCTGTGTACTTCGTTATATTCAGTGTCTAGCATTGCCTTATTCATCTCTTCTGCAAATGTAAGACTCCAAAAACCAACAGGATACGCGAATGCAACGACTAAGGCAATACCGGTAATAGCAATAAGTTTACCACTGGCACGTTGCAAAAACTTCGGAGGTCTAGGATAGAGTGAAAAGTTACACTCATAACGCTCTTCACTCTCTGTCATTGTGTAGAGGTGCATCATCTGATGTACTTGATCTACATATTGTCCGTTTGTATCAAACCCATAGTCGAAATCAAATGATTTGGAGATCAATCCAAGGTATGTTTGTGAATACTCATCTAAACCGGTAATAGCACCGATTTGTGAACCAATATAGATCTGATCAATTGTTTCAAGTTCAAATGCACGTTTGGCATAAGTGAGTACATCGTTGATATGTAAAAAGAGCTCACCAAAGAGTTTGATAAGATCGCGCTGATACTCTTTATTCTCTGAAGCAAGGCCTTCGCTTGAAAGCAGTTCCATAAAGAGTGAAAAGCCAACTTGCTCACCATAAAGCTCACAGAAACGCTCATGCATCATCTTGATAGAGTATTTAAGTGATTTGGTGTAAACAAACTCTTGATCATTATAGATAGTAAAAAATGCATCATTATCTTGGAAATAAATGTAACAGTGTACACCTACTTCTGTAACGATCTCACGTTGATAAAGCCCCTTAAGTAGAAGAGGGACAGGTACTATCTGATCAATATATTTTATCTTGTCAACAGTTGCCTCAAACGTCTCATCCATAGTAAGCGGATCAACAATGAAAACATGAAAATAACGCTCTTTTTCATCGAGTTGATGACCTGACTCAATAAATTGAACATTGTATTCAATAGCCATGTCAAGGGCAAGTTCTTCATACACCTTGTTTTCAATAGCAAAAGCAAGATCTTCATCAGGGATGTTTTTACTTACACCAATTAGCGCTGTTAAGAAGTCATTGGTGTTCAGATAAGCCATCGTATATTGTGTTTTCGAGAAGTTGATGGATTTCACTTGTTCTAGTTTGCCAGATGAACCTGAATAGAATGTCTCTTTGTAGGGGTTTATAGAAAGGACACTGGTAAATGTCGGTTGTTGCGTTTTACTCATCGCAGTAAATCCTATAATGTAATTTTTGTCCAAACTCAATTGAGTTTCACTATCTACACGTTTATATAAATATAAACAGAGCAATTGAATTACAGTAAATCGATAATAAAGTTTATCAATTTTCTGTCATTAATTTCATTTTAGCCATATTAAACTTAAATGTATTCTTATGTGTGAAGTAAAAAGTTAAAAAGAGAGAAATTTATACATTTTTTCGCAAAGTGCCTAAATACCATATGTTTGAGGAGTGGAAAGGTGTTAGTGAAATTTATTTTAGATATTTAGATTAACTATTGTTATGAAACTTGGAAAAAACTGCGTATTAACCTTAAGGTAGAAAGTTAACTGGTGTGAGTAGATACTCACACAGTCTGTTTAATTAATGTAGCCTAGCTCTTCAAGAAATTTCTTATCATTTGTCCACCCTTTTTTAACTGAGACAAACAGGTCAAGGTAAACGGGTTTATCAGTCAGTTTCTCAATTTTTGCTCGGGCATCTTTCCCAATACGTTTAATAGCTGCACCGCTTTTACCGATGATGATCCCTTTCTGGCTCTCTTTTTCAATAATGATGGTGGCGCGAATATGTTCTACTCTTTGATTCTCTTCAATTTTATCGATGACAACATCTGATTCATATGGGATCTCATCACTGATATTTTCAAAAATTGCTTCTCGAATGAACTCTCTATAGATGTCACGCAGCATCTCTGTAGTCAGATCATCAGGGTTATAGAGGTACGGAGAAACATCTAAATGTTTGACAATAACATCTAGAAGATCGTTTTTACCAACATTCTTTGTAACTGACATTGGTATTAAGGCCTCAAACTCAGAGGCAAATTGGTTATATTCACTTATACGTGCCAATAACTCATTTTGGGAGATTTGGTCAATTTTAGAGAGGACAATGATATGTTTGCGCTTTTTCGCATACACTTCTAAAAAACGTTGATAGTGTTTGATCGAGTCACTGGCAGGTGCAAGGTAGACAACAATATCGCAGTCACCTATTGCTTTAAGTGCCTCTTCGAGCATATACTGGTTGAGCATCTTCTCTCTTGCATGCAGACCAGGTGTGTCAACAAAGATGATCTGATCGTCATTATGCATCACAATAGCGTTAAGACGTCTGCGTGTTGCATTGGCTTTTTGAGACGTCAGTGCGATCTTCTCACCCAATATCCAGTTAAGCATGGTGCTTTTTCCGGCATTTGGACGTCCGACTAGTGCGACAAAACCAGCCTTGTGCTCTGTTGAATTATTCACCGACGACCTCTAAGTGGATTGTAGCATGCATGCCGTGACCAAGTTTAAAGTCAAGGTCATGCGTACCTGTAATCTTAATTGCTTCTTTGTGGTTGATATGTTTTTTATCAATCTCTATACCGTGTTGATCTTTGAGTGCGTGTGCGATCTCATCTTTTGTCACTGAACCAAATAGGTGTCCAGTGTTACCAAGCTTTTTACTGACGGTCACTTTTAACTTATCTAGTTTTTCAGCTAGTTCCTTGAGGCCTTCGATCTCTTGTGCCTCATTCTCTGCTTTTTTTCGTTCAGTCGAAGCATGTTTTTTAAGGACCTCATTCGTGGCTACTTTTGCAAGGCCTTTGCCTACCAAAAAGTTCTGACCATAGCCATCTTTAACCTCTTTGACTTCACCTGCTTTACCCAAGCCTTTTACATCTTTGATCAATAGTACTTTCATAAATATTCCTAAATTGTATTTTCGTAATTGTAGCAAGTGAATGTAAAGAAGTAGATAACGGTAGTACGGAGGGAAAAAAGTTGGGGAGAGATAGTAGGGTTGTTATTGTTATATTTGAGACTCCCAAAAAGTTGTCTTCTTTGGGAGAAAGAGTATAGTTATCTCTCTTTTTCACCTGGATAAGAGACGATACCATAGGTCAGGTTACCGATCTTTTTATAACCCATATCACCTAAAATACGTGCACAGTGCGCGCTGCGGCTACCGACATGACAGTAGACGATGATATTTTCATCTTGTGAAAGTTTTGCATCATCCAAGGCTTGAAAAAAGTTACTGGTAGGGATGATGATATCAGCGCCTTTGATGTGACCCATCTGCCACTCCATCGGCTCACGTACATCAACAAGTTTAAAGTCAACCATACCAAGGTCACGTGCTTCAAGAAGGGCAATGATCTCATCACCGTCTAGTTCAGCTTTATTAACAAGAATGGCACACCCCTCTTTAGTTAGACCGCGTGAGTGTTGGTGAACAACCTCTTCAATGATCTCCTCTTGTGCTTGAGCAGCAGCAAATTCCGGAGTACAGAAGATCTGACAGTGACAGACGCCATCTTCCGGGATCTCTTTTTCGATAGCCGGAGGACACGGGCAGACACGATCGTCAGGCTCACCCGTTACAAAGAAACATGGGCAGTAGCGCTTACCGTGCATCATCTTGTTGCGAGTCAGACCAAACTGGATACCTTGATTGATCTCAACATCAGGGTTATATGCCCAGCCAAACTGTGCAACAACCTTGTCCGTAAAACGGATCGTCTTTTCGAGGGTATCTTTGAACTCTTGTGATTCAGGATCGATTTTAACGCTGCTCATTATAAGCCTTTAAAAGTTTTAATTTAGAAATAGTATCTTTTTAATTGTAAAGCAGTAATTAAAAATACTAATAGTTTAAAAGATGCGGTATTTGAAAATTATGGAGTGAAATCCAGTCAATACTGGATTTGAACTTGTTACTTATTGCGTGCTTTACCGGCAATAATAAAACGAAGAGCATTTAGCTTGATAAAGCCCTCTGCATCTTTTTGGTTGTAGACTTCATCTTCTTCAAATGTTGAGTATTCAGGGTTGAAAAGAGAGTCAGCCGATGCACGACCAACAACCATTACATTGCCTTTATAAAGTTTAAGACGAACCGTACCATTTACAAATTCTTGAGACTTGTCAATAGCTGCCTGCATCATCTCACGCTCCGGTGCAAACCAAAAACCGTTGTAGATCAGTTTTGCATAACGTGGCATCATCTCATCTTTAAGGTGAGCTGCTTCACGGTCTAAAGTGATAGACTCGATTGCACGGTGTGCTTTAAGCATGATCGTTCCACCCGGTGTTTCATAACAACCGCGTGCTTTCATACCGACAAAACGGTTCTCTACGATATCAACACGGCCGATACCATGCTTTCCACCGATCTCATTCAGTGTTTTTAACAT
>JAUWLG010000069.1 GCA_030613795.1 Helicobacteraceae bacterium | reverse complement strand
TTTTATCTTTATACCAAAGCGTTTTTTGAGATCTTGTCAGGCAAACATCTTGTCCATCTTTGCGAGGGCCTGGTCTCCCATTCTCGCTCCTGGTTGGGCCATTGTGGCAAAGAAGGTGAGCTCAAAGTTCTTGCGAATCCCTTTTTTCTTTTACAGATTATGGACATTGAACATCAGTTCAAACCCTGGTCCGCCGCGTACTGCCGAGGTGTCTTTTGGATTGCCGCCAAAACCGAAAGCGATCTTGCCGCTCCCTTTTTCTATCAGCTTATCAAGCGCATCTGCGATTTGTAGGGACTGCTCTGGTGCTGCACAGATAGAGAGGGTGTTCTCGATGCCCGGATGTTTCATCTTCTGTGCACCGATAGCAACAATAAGGTAGTCGTAATCATCGATCACCTTACCGGAGCTGAGTGTCACGCGGTTCTCTTTTGCTGCGATCTCGGTTACACCGTCAACAACAAGGTTAAAGCCATGCGCGGCTTGAAGCTCTTTAAGGTCAACACAGACATCTTTAAAGCCGACTTCACGTGTCGGTACCCAGATAGAGGTAGGATAAATGTAGAAGTAGTCACGGTCACTGACGAGTGTCACATCATAATTAGCTTTTGAGAGATACCCCGCAGCATCTACGCCGGCAAAACCGCCACCTAGTATAAGGACTTTCTTCATATTGACTCCTATGTTACAATCATAATAGAAATTATACATTTGTATATATTATAAAAGTTATTAATTGAACAATGATACATCAAATGACGATAAAAGTCAAGAAGTATTACAGTTTATTCGTCAAAAAGGAAAACAGATGCGAATAGTTGTAGCAGGAATTGGGGGTGTTGGCGGTTATATAGGCGCACATCTTTGTAAGCTTGAGGATGAAGTGATCTTTCTTGCGAGAGGGAATCATGCAGAGAGGATTCGAGAGACGGGCCTTTTAGTCAAAGAAGATGAGGGTGAGTTTACGGCTCGTCCGGATAGTGTTGTCTCGACTGAAGCATTAGAAGGTGAGATAGACCTGCTGCTTCTTTGTGTGAAAAGCTACGACATGGAAGCTGTGTTAACTGACCTCTCTAGTAATATTACCTCCTCAACGATCATCGTCCCTTTTGCTAATGGTGTAGAGCATAAAGAGAAGATAGCGTCGCTTGTCGATGCTAAAGTGCTGCACGGGGCTGTTTACATCTTGGCACATAAAGAGGCTGATGGGGTCATTGTGAAAAAAGGGAAGGTCTTTGCGGCGCTATTTGGTGACGAAGCGTATGCTAAAGAGACGGCACTTGTATCATCTCTTTTTGAGAAGGCCGGACTGCGACACAAAACACCCACAAATATTGAAGAAGCTATCTGGAAAAAGTATCTGTTTATCAGTGCCTTCGCAGCACTCACAAGCTATTTTGACACCAGTATGCGTAAGGTCTATGAGTTACATAAAAATTGGGCAGAAACTCTTTTAAAAGAGATCGCCGATGTTGCCGAAGCAAAAGGGATACATATTCAAGATGAGGTTGAAAAGGCATTGAAGACAGCCTCGTCACTGCCGGAAGATGCTTCCAGTTCGATGCATCTGGATTTTCAAAACGGGTCTAGAACAGAGCTCGAAACCCTGTGTGGTTATGTGGTGCGAGAAGGTCAAAAACTTCGTCTGCCGACACCGATGATGGCAAAGATATATGGGGTTTTGAAAGGAAAATAGGCGTTAGGTTCTTAAGAAATCTTTTTTATTTTTCTTCATAGAAGAACTATAGGGGCACTAAAGCCAATTGTGCGCATAATTGCCCATAAAAAATATAGGATAATTGTTATGGCAAATGTACAAAAAGCACTTTTAGGCGGTGGATGTTTCTGGTGTATTGAGGCAGTATATAATCGTGTTAAAGGGGTAGAATCGGCGATCAGCGGGTATGCTGGTGGTCAAAATCCGAACCCAACTTATAGAGATATCTGTACAGGTACTACAGGTCATGCGGAAGTGGTTGAGATAACGTTTGATGCTGACATCATCACTTTTAGCGAACTGCTGGATATCTTCTGGGTCATTCATGACCCGACTACGCTCAACTACCAGGGGGCCGACAGAGGGACACAGTACCGCTCTGTCATTTACTATCAAAATGAAGAGCAGAAAAAAGAGGCGATCGCTTCGGCTCAAGCGGTACAAGGTGAGTTTCGCGATCCTATGGTTACGGAACTTTCATCTGCGCCAGAGTTTTTTGTTGCTGAAGAGTACCATCAGAACTATTTTGACATCAACCCATCCCAAGGGTACTGTCAAGCCGTCGTTGCGCCAAAAGTGCAGAAGTTTATGATGAAGTTTAGCGACAAGTTAGGCCGTTAGATGTTTTTTGAAGCGACACCGTATACACACATCTCCGAGGTGATCTTTGTCGGTGACCCGATGTGTTCGTGGTGTTATGGTTTCGGGCCGGAGCTTAGCAGACTGCGTGTAGAGTTGAAGGGTGTCCCCTTTAGTATGATCATGGGCGGTCTGCGTGACGGCGAGATCTTTGATGAGGTTAAACTCAAAAACCATTTGGGGTATTGGCAAGCAGTTCACGAAGCAACGGGTCTACCGTTTGATGACACGGCACTTTCACAGAAGAATTTCAACTATACCACTGAGCCGGCATGTAGAACAGTTATTGCAATACGTGCTATAGACAAGAGTAAAGAGTATGATGTCTACAGTGCCTTACAAAAAGCATTTTTTGCTGAGGGCAGGGATATTACGCAAGAGAGTGTGATCGCTGAGGTGATCGAATCCATTGGTATTGACAAAACAACGTTTTTAGAGAAGTTTCAAAGTGAAGCGGTGATAAAAGCAGCCGCGGCAGATAAGCAAAAGGCACGTACTTACGGAGTGAGCTCTTTTCCAACCTTGATCATAATCGACAAGCAGGGGCATATGAGTCAGATTCGCGGATATAAAAAATATGAAGAGGTAGTCGCTCTTATTAAAAGGTAATTTATATAATGTTTGAAACAGGTTTTTTGGGCACGAGAGCCCCATTTTTTATGGATATGGTCACGATCTACTTTGCACTGTTACCATTCTTAGTAGCTTTTTCGATCTACATGGCAATAACAAAACGTTATTCACTCCATTTTCGATTGCAGATGTCTATCTTTGTTTTAAGCATGGTGATGGTTGTCATATTTGAGATGGGTGTACGTGTTGACGGTGGCTTTAATGCCTATATGCAAGGGAGCAGTCTCTCTTATACTGGGGTACTTGTCTATCTTGTACTCCACATATTGATCGCACTTTTTACCGTGGTTGCTTGGGGTATAACGATCTATAGCTCTTATAAAGCCTTTAGAGAAGAGGGCCCGGATGCCGCTTATTTTGTTGAACATAAAAAAAGGGCACGCTGGGTGTTCTTGGCGATAGTCATTACCTCTATTATGGGCACTTCGATGTACCCCATCTTATTTATATTATAAATAGTGTAAAATGGCACACTTTTTCTAAGAGAGAATAATGTTAAGTATCAAATCCTTTTTACTGCTGTTGAAAGAATCCTTTCGTGACCTTTTACCGATCGTATTGGTCATTCTGTTTTTCCAGTTGGCGATCATTCAAAGTATTCCAGCCGGTTGGATGGCAACCTCGATCGGTCTTGCTATTGTTGGTGTTGGTCTTGCTGTCTTTTTACTGGGTCTTGAGGTTGCGATCTTCCCGGTCGGAGAGAATCTTGCCAGTGACTTTGCCCATAAAGGGTCGACCTTTTGGATCTTGATCTTTGCTTTTTTAATTGGCTTTGGTACAACTATTGCTGAACCGGCACTCTATGTCATCGCCCAAAAGGCGGCTGCGATCAGTAGTGGACGTATCGATGCAGACGTTCTGCGTGGAGTTGTCGCTTTCTCGGTTGGTTTTGCGATCGTGCTTGGTGCATGGCGTATTATTACCGGACACCCGATTCAGTATTACATCATTGCTGGATACATCCTGGTCGTTGCGACAACAGCTTTTGCACCGCATGAGATCGTTGGCCTTGCATATGACCTTGGTGGTGTGACGACGTCAACGGTAACAGTACCGTTGGTTGCTGCCTTGGGTATAGGCTTGGCGAGTACGATCAAAGGAAGAAACCCTGTTTTAGACGGTTTCGGTCTGATCGCCTTTGCGTCATTGACGCCGATGATCTTTGTACAGGTCTATGGGATTTTTGTTTACCAGTTTATGGAGGTAACAACGGTTGTTGAAGTCATTGCTGCACCGGAAGTCCAAGCGGTAGTAGACCACTCTCTGTACGGTATGTTTATGGGCTTGGTGGGTGTTATCAAAGATGTTGTTCCGATTTTAGCGATCATTGTCTTCTTCCAATACGTCGTACTGAAAAAACCGATCGCAAACCTTAAAAATGTGCTCATCGGTTTTGGTCTTGTTATCATCGGTCTTTACGCCTTTATCTTAGGTCTGGAGATGGGGCTTTTCTCACTTGGTGAGACCATGGCCTACCAGTTAACACGCGGTGACAGCCACTTTATCATCTACGCCTTCGGTTTTGCTATCGGTTTTGCAACGACCATGGCGGAACCTTCTCTAACGGCTATTGCCAAAAAAGCAAAAGAGATCAGTGACGGTAAGATCAATGACTTTGCGCTGCGTATCTTTGTCGCCTTCGGTGTTGCTTTTGGTATTGCTCTTGGATCGTTTCGTATTGTTGATGGTGGGCAGATCGTCTACTACATCATCGCGGGTTACCTGCTGGTGATCGCACTGACGGTGATCGCACCTAAATATATCATTGGGATCGCTTATGACAGTGGCGGAGTTACAACCTCGACTATCACTGTACCACTTGTTGCCGCATTGGGCTTGGGTCTTGCAACAAACATTGAGGGGCGTGACCCTCTGGTTGACGGTTTTGGTCTGATCGCTTTTGCCTCACTCTTCCCGATGATAACGGTCATGCTCTATGGGGTAATTTCTGCGAAGCTTGGACTTAAAGGTGAGCATGAGAAAGAAGAAGAGCATATTTTTGAATTGCGTCAGGCAATTGAAGATGCCAACGACATGGGACTCGCTACCGTCAATGTTGATGGTATCGGACACCGCCACTCTATGGAACTCTCCTTTTCAGCTGTCTATATTATCGTCCCTAAAGAGAAACGTGAACACGCTTTAAGAGTGGCCCATGATGCGGGTGCATTAGGGGTGACTGTTACCAAAGCTCACGGTATGGGACTTGAAAATGCAGATAATTTTTATAACCGCTTAGAAGAAGAGAGCACAGATGTGAAGTTGATGTTCTTGATGCCGACGAAGATGGTAGACAATGTTGTCAGACGTGCTATGACGGAGCTTGATATTGTTGGTGAGGGGCATGGTATTGTTTATGCGTATCCACTCTCACACCTAAAAGGTATCTCCCTAAAACGAGAACACCTCTAAAAAGTTCCAGCTTCGGCACACCTTGTGCAAAAGTTTGCCTCTCCACGCACACTAGTGCGCTATCGGACAAACATTTTGCACAATCTGCACCAAATCTGAAACTTTTAACGGAGTTGTTTAGGTTTGGTTAAGATGAGCTTCGCCATCTTTATTCTTTATTTACAGTCTCCCCTGTTTTACCAGTGAAAGTACCATAGCCAGTGAGTAGCCATCATTGTGAAATCCATCTTCATGGCATGACTCACACTTGTCGCCTACGCCGCACTCCTGGTTCTCTAACAGCTCTTCAAGTGTCTTAATATCGTGTTCTTTGATACATGCCGCGATCTCCTGCATGTGGAGTGAATTACAGACGCAGATCTCTCTTTCTTTATCAAACATATATTCTCTTTATGATGAGATCACTCTGCAGTGGTCTCATGATCTATTTGTTGTCGGAATCATAGCGAAAAGTCTTGAATACATTTTTACTGTTGTCACCTAATATTTTGATGTTAGCAAGTGACAGTACTAAGTAATGAAAAGAGGTCTCCTCCCCATGAATAAGTGATATAAAGAGATGGACTTTTATTTTTCTTTTGCTATTTGAAGATAATTAAATGGGCGTAATAATCTAATGTTACTTCGTTAATATCCGCTTTTATTCTTAATGAAAGGAAATATAATGGTTGTTATTGATGGAATCGCAATATTTTATGCTGTTGTAGGTTTGACTGCAGGCAGTATGTTTATTTATCACAACAGTGGTGCGCGTAAACACTAACCTTTAGTGTTACTCTTTTATGGGGTAACATCTATCTTCCCCTCTGCAAACTTTTACATCTTTTACTTTGTAATTTACACTTTTTTCATTGATAAAATCCTGCTAGAATATAGGACATTTACGTCTAACTAGGGAGATCATATGTCAGAGAAAATGTATCAACTTGCTATTATCGGTGCCGGTCCGGCTGGGATTGCTGCAGCAGTGGAGTGTTATCTGTTAGGGATGCGCGACATCATCTTGATCGAAAAAGATGAAAACCATAATGCTACGATCCGAAAGTTTTATAAAGACAATAAACGTGTTGATAAAGATTGGAAGGGTCAGAAGGTCGAACTTGACGGTAATATCTATTTTATAGACGGTACAAAAGAGAGTACCTTGGACTTTTTCGATGAGGTGTTAGACAAACACTCTGTCGAATTAAAGACGCATACTGAGGTGCAGAAGATACTCAAACATGAGAACCATTTTGAGGTGATGATCACAGGCAGTTCGATCTTGGCAGAGCATGCTGTTGTGACTATCGGCCGTATGGGAAAACCCAACAAGCCGGACTATAAAATTCCAAGTGGTATTAAAAAGCAGGTGGCCTATACTCTTGAGAGCTGCT
>JAUWLG010000244.1 GCA_030613795.1 Helicobacteraceae bacterium | reverse complement strand
TATCGGGGAGCCATAGAAGAACTTCACTTTATGGTTGTAGTGCCATAACTGATCTGCATGTTGATAGATTTGGTGGGGTCTGTCACCTATGTTGTCTCCATCTGTATCAAAGCCACTGTAACGATCCCAGTAGTTCTGTTCAACAACATTTCTCCGTGTTAAAAGCCCTTCTGTACCTTTTACAATATCATCAATATTGCCGACAAATCGATTATGGGTGATGGTATTGTTCTGTATGGCCGCATGAAAGTGGATAGCTTCTTTATTGTAGGAGATGTCATTGTTTTTAATGTAACGCTGCATCCCCTCTTCCGTAGCTTTTGCATCGATGAACATCCCCTCTGCATTATAACGGACCTCATTATTTTCAAAGAGAAGATTTGAAGAGCCTTTGACAACAACACCGATGCCTGCCGCACCCGTAGAGCTTTTGATACTGTTACTTATCACTTTGGTCTCTTTTACACCCATCAACATTACACCAACAGAGTTGTATTTGTAAGTATTGTTTTTAAGCAGGTTGTTTCTGCTTAGGCTGATATGTGTTGCAAATCGGTTATACAAAAAAGTATTATTTTCGATGGTGTTGTTGTTGGAATAGGTCAAGGTGACATCTCTTGCATTTTCAACAGTGTTGTTTTTTATCAGATTGTTATGAGAGTACCAGACCTTTAAGGCATCACCTCGCAGACTGATCTCTACGTTCTTAGAGCTAATGAAGTTGTCTGTGATGATAGAGTCTTCGACCATCTTCATATCGATACCATAAAGAGAGTTGAGTATCTTACAGTGGCTTATTGTAACTCTCTTGACACTGTTTATAAAGATGGCACTGTCAAGGTTTTCCATTCTGCTGCCGCTATTGGCAATAGTAAGGTTTTCTAACACAACATCGGAACTGGTTATAGTAACGACACTGCCTGAGTTGTTTCCGTCGATAACAACACCCTCTTCTTTACCTAAAATAGTAATGGGTCTGTTAATGATGATATTACCTAAGTAGTTTCCGGTGGGGAGTTTAATTGTGGCACTGGATGGTGCACTGTCAATGGCATCTTGGAGTATGTTAGCTGAAGTGTGTGAGAGTAAAAAAAGAAAAAGAAAGATGAGTTTATTCATCATTATTTCTTAGTAAAAGCGATGTATCTCTTCCATGATATTGGCGAACTCAATATCATCACCCTCCTCTTTTAAAAAGGCATTAAGATATTTTTCACTTGCTTCAACACCACTACTTTTTTCAACTTTTAAAAGCTCTGAATAGAGGTCGGCTATGACCTCTATCACATATTTTGAGATCGTCTTTCTGGAGGCGTGGTAGCCTATTATCTCACCCGTATCGGTGTCTCTTCTAGACTCAAACTCTGTAAATATCCAGTAGTAACGACCATCTTTTGCCAGGTTTTTTACAACAGCATTGATATTTTTACCCTGTGATATCGTCTCCCATAGCAGTTTAAACACCACTTTAGGCATGTCTGGATGACGTACGATGCTGTGTGGTTTACCGATCAGCTCTTCTCTGCTGTAGCCACTGACTTCCATAAAGTAGTCATTACAGTAGGTGATCTTGCCCTTCTCGTCTGTTTCACTGACGATGTAACGTTTAGGATCGAGTATGATCTCTTCATCAATAGGTGTTGGCTTAATCATTTTAGATCCTTCCGTTTAAAAGTCTGATCAGCGCATCCGGGATCTCAGCAAAGGCCATGACTCTTTTTCCGTTGTGCTCTTTTGCAAATTTTTGCGCTGCATCATAGCTTGCAAAAGGAACAAGGTCATCACCGGCAGGAGATGTGACGTTCGAGCCGTAGACAAAAAAGGCACCTCTGGCATTGATAGGTTCCATAGTGGCATAGTCTGTCACAAGGATCTGCTTAAAATCAGCCTCACTTTTCACACCGACATCAAACCATTTCCCCGGCTGGAGGTAGAACTCGATCATCGACTTTGGACTGCTGAAAAAGATCTTTTTACCATTTTGCAGAGTGATCTTAGCCACCCATTTTGGTGCTTTATAGACCTTCATATGACGTACTAAACCCGTAGTATTTTTATCATAATCCATAACGTAGGCTTCATAAGGTTTTAGAACAAGAGGTTTCGCTGCAGCAAATGATGATGCTAATAGCAGTAATACAAGTAATTTCTTCATAGTTAGTCCTTTAAACTGGTTAGACCAGATCTTTTTTCTTAAATATAACAAACCCAAAAAAGGCAAATAGCAGACCCAGTATCACTGGGTAGGCTATCGACACAAATACAAAGGCAGCCTGACTCATAGAGTCAAGAATGTAAAAAGCGACAGGTCCCATTACGGTGAGTTCCGGATCAAAAAGCGAGATCGCCGCAACTCTGAAGATCTCCATCGGATTGATCATCGCGATGAAAATAATCAGCTCTTCGTTCATACGCTGCTGCATCATTAAAGAGATCAGTGCGATGTCAATAAAAGCAAGCAGTGCGATCCAGATAAAAAATGCGATACCCAGAGCTACCTCTGATGATTTCACAAAAGAGGAGATGAAAAAAGCGATACCTAAAAATGCGCTAGAGAGCGCAAAGAGCAGGCCTGTGTATAAAAAGAAGATATCCCAAGGAATATCAGCCCCTTTGAAAAAGCCATACACTATAGCAACAACCATAGCAAACAGGACCGGCAGGTATACGGTGATAAACCTACCGATGATCTTCCCCCAGTAATACTGTTTTAGAGAGATCGGAAAGGAGAGCATATACTCCAATATATGATTATCTCTGTCACCCGAGATCGACCTGACCGTTGTAATCAATATGAAGATAGGCAAAATGACAATAGTCACCTGTATATACATCAGCAAAAGACGGCTAAGACCGCTAAACCCCATGACCTGTGACTCTGTGACACCGGCGATGAAAAAGAGTGCTATCATCCCGCCAAAGACAAGTGAATAGACTAAAAACCATTTTGCTCTGATAGACTCTTTGAGGTCCAGATAGGCGATCAGAAGTAAATTATTCAAGGTAAGTTCCTACTCTTTCATCTGAGACAACTTTGCCTAGATCCATATAGACCTGTCTGTTGACAAGGTCTTTGACCTCTTCAAGTCAGTGGGTAACAAAGAGCAGTACCTTCTCCTCTTCGTTCTGCTTGAGAAGTCGATAGAAGTCATCTCTTGCCTTAGGATCAAGGTTGGCAGTTGGCTCATCGTAGATGATGATATCGCTTT
>JAUWLG010000141.1 GCA_030613795.1 Helicobacteraceae bacterium | reverse complement strand
ACTGCTTCTTGGTGCTCGTGATTCACCTTCAACTATAAATTAATCAGAAGCAGAGCTAGGCTTTTTCTTTCCTCTTGCTGGACGTTTTGCATCAGCTTTGGCATACGCTTTTGCTCTTACCTTTGCTCTGCCCTCTTCTTTTTTGTTCTTAGCACGCTGATCAGATGCTCTTTTTTTCTTACTGTAATCCATAATTTGCCTTTTTATTCTTTCAATAATTATCTGTTTAAGTACCTAATTATACTCTCTAAATCGATCTTTTCATCGACATAAGATCTTTCCATATTCTCAGCCTTTTGCAGGGCTTCTAAAATCGTACTCTTCTCAACTTCTTGGACATTATGCACATACTTGAAAAGTTCCTGCTGCATAAAGGCATGTTTTCCCGTAATGATCTTACAGCCAAAGTGTGCTGGTTCAAGCGGGTTATGCCCGCCAACGTCCTCTTTAAAAGCACCGCCTATAATTGCCACATCACTGATCGCGTAGATGTTATTAAGTTCACCCATAGCATCGACCAGGATAATATCCGCTTCAAAATCGTTGGCTTCACTCCATCGAGACAAGCTTAGATCATCACCTTTCATCTCTTTAAGAAGTGTAAACACCTTTTCAAATCGTTCAGGATGTCTCGGCACAACAACAAGTTTGGCATTATGCATTTTTACGTACTCTAAATACGCCTCAACAATAAGCTCTTCTTCACCCTCATGCGTGCTTGCGGCAACAATCACTTCACTATGCGGTTTTGTATACATCTTAGGCGCCGCTATCTTTTGTGCCAGCTTAATGTTTCCAACCACTTCAATGTTTGTTGCGCCCAAGGCTTCAAAACGTTCTTTGTCGGCTTCACTCTGACAAAAGACCTTATCAACTCGCTGGAACATCTGAACGTATAACCAACGAAGCTTCATATACTTTGGAAAACTTCGCTCTGTCATACGTGCATTGAGCAAAACGACCTTAGAGCCTTTTGCACGTGCGACAGCAAAAAGCAGGTACCAAAACTCCGCCTCTAACACCACTAAGACCTGATGCTTTTTTATCCAAAAAGGCAAGAGTGACTCAAAAGGAAGGTAACGTACTTCAGCCTTGTATTTTAACGCTTCAGCGTGACCTGTATGGGTGGTCGTTGAGATAGAGATATCTCTCTCTTCCAACTTCTCTAACACTGGATGCAGTGCTCTTGCTTCACCCAAAGAGCAGACATGAAACCAGATATCATCTTTTTTAAATCGTGGATTCTTTTTTAGAAAAAAACGCGCAGGAATCGACTCTCTATATTTTGCTTTAAACGATAAAAGAAGTAAAAAAGGGAGTGCTACAAGATGAATAACTGTAGCTAAAGTGAAGTAAAGGAGTGTAAATGGTTTTATCATAACGACACTCCTAACTGCGAAGTGTGATTACGCTTCAGCTGCCTCTGTTGATGGCTCGATGTAAAGGATACGGCCACAGTGTGGACAATTCGTGATCTCTTCACCTTTAATGACTTCAGCGTATACTTTGTCATTAATAACCATGTAACAGCCCATACATGCTTGGTTTTTAACTTCAACAGCTGTTGTGTTTTTAGCCCATCGACGGATCTTCTGGTAAAACGAAAGACCTTTTTGGTTCATCTTAGAAACCAGTTTCTCTTTTGCTTCAAACACTTTTTGGCGTTCTGTATTGATCGTTGCAAGTTTAGCGTCAACCTCTTCTTTAACAGAAGATAGATTTGCATCGATCTCTTCCATCTGTGCTTGAAGTTCTGTAATCTTCTCTTGCTTGTTTTCTATTACTTTCTCTAAACGTTCGATCTCTTCGTTTGCAAAAGCAACCTGCTCTTTAGCGATCTCTTCTTCAAGCTGAAGAGACTTCATCTCACGTTCAGTTTTAACATCGCCGCTTTTCCTGCTATTCTCTTCAAGTTTTGCAGATAGTTCAGCAATATGAAGCTCATTTTTCTGTCTTTTGACTTTTTCAGCTTTAGACTCTTCTTCAAGTGTTGCGATCTCAGAGCTTACGTTCTCTTTTTTAGCCAAAGCTGCTTCATACTTGATATTTGCTTCTTCGATCTGTGGTTCAAAGGCATCGATCTCTTTGTCAACTTTAGATAGCTCGATCAATTGTTCTAGGTGCTTGTTCAATCTTTTTCCTTAAAATAGCGCAGTTACTAGACTGCTGAAAAGTGGTAAGAGTGCCCATATTCAGGGCACTTCTCATCTACAAATAAGTAAATGGGTTTTTAGATGATGAAATTATAACCGTTAATCCTAAATTTTTCAAATTTTCAGCCAATATCTCACCAAAAAAGCGTTCGCTTTCAAAGTGGCCAATATCGATCATGCTTAGTCCAAGTACCTTTGCTTCCATTGCATCATGGTACTTGATATCACCAGTCAAGAAAAGGTCAGCGTCAATTTCGCCTATCATCGAAGCACCTGAGCCTGTACACAAGGCCACACGTTTGATCACTCTGTCATGCGCCACGACACTTTTGATGTGAGTTAATCCAAAGGCTTTTGCCACCTCAGCACTAAACTCTTCAAAACTCTTTTCTACGTCAAAATAGAGTACATATTCATCTCTATCTAGAACCGCTTTACCTAAGACCTTCTCAGCCACATAGGCATTAAGATGGGTCAGATCAAAATTAGTATGCATCGCAATATTCGCGATCTTCTTTTCGATCATCTTTGCAAGCAGTTTGCTTGGATAGGTCGCAAAATCCATCGACTTGACCCCGTTAAAGATAAGGGGATGGTGGGTAATGATTAGACTCCCCTCTTCCACACTCTCTAAAAGCGCTTCATC
Source organism: Helicobacteraceae bacterium (assembly GCA_030613795.1). Lineage (GTDB taxonomy): Bacteria > Campylobacterota > Campylobacteria > Campylobacterales > Sulfurimonadaceae > Sulfonitrofixus. The sequence continues at coordinate 1,967 of JAUWLG010000141.1, read as the reverse complement.
CACATCGATGCTCAAGACGACAGTTGTGATCTCCTGGTCATAACTGCCGAGGATCAATCCGGAGTTGTCCCAAGAGGCCTGCATCTCAAAAGGAGAGAGCTTATCTAGGACCTTATAAACTTCTTCCAATCTCATTCATAACTCCTTTTTTTTCGTTTGACACGGACGCGGACACCACTGTTGTGCACCAGTGGATCAACGTCTTTAAACTCAAAGAGTTGACTCTCTTCTAAAAGGTCACGCAGCTTTTTAAAACCGTAATTACGCGGGTCGAATTCAGGGGATTTGTTGAGAATATTTTGTCCCACTGAGCCAAGGTGTGACCAGCCCGCTTCATCTACGGTATCATCAACAACATGACGAAGCGTGTTCAACAGACGAAGATCAAGCGGCTGTTTTTTTGGTGCCGTTCTCTTCTGTTTCGGTTCACTGACATCATCAGTTTTACGCAGTATCTCTGTGTAGATGAACTTGTCACACGCACTCATAAATGCCTTGGGTGTCTTCTTCTCTCCAAAACCATAGACCTTGAGACCTGCCTCACGGATGCGGCTTGCCAACCGTGTGAAGTCGCTGTCACTAGAGACGATGCAGAAGCCGTCTAGCTTCTCGGTATAAAGCAGGTCCATAGCATCAATAATTAGTGCTGAATCCGTCGCATTTTTACCTGTCGTGTAGGCAAACTGCTGAACAGGGTTGATGCCATGTTCCAAGAGTGCTGTCTTCCACCCTTTCAAACGGTTGTCAGTCCAGTCGCCATAGATGCGTTTTACACTCGCTATCCCATACTGCGCGATCTCACCAAGCAATCCGTCAACAATAGCTGCCTGAGCATTGTCAGCGTCGATCAAGACCGCTAAACGTGCTTGTCTATCGCCCATTCAGTCTGTCCAGTTCCTCTTGAGCAGCCTCCAGTTCCGGTTCGATCTCCAAGGCTTTTTCATACATCATCTTCGCCTCTGCGATACGTTTCATCTCAACTAAAAGGTTGCCGTAGTTAAAGTAGGTCACTTCATACTCAGGGTCAAGTTCAATTGCCCGTTTATAATGTGTCTGAGCCTCATCTAGACGACCAAGTGTACGTAGTTGTGAAGCAATAGCCAAATGTGTCACATCCTCTTCTTGCAGAGAGAGTGAGTGGTTGTAGAGTTTCAAAGCCTCTTCATTGTTTCCCATAGCACTCAGAACGAAGCCCAAACGGTTAGCGAGTTCAGGAATACTGCTGTCATGCGCATGCGCTTTTTGCAGCAACTCTCTCGCTTCCAACAGACGCCCTGCATCGTACGCTCTGTCTGCTTCTTCAACCAAAGCGTCAATATTAATACGCTCTTCTATCGCTTCTTTTGCTTCATCCGTACCGTCTGGATCTTGCAAACCCTGCATATGTTCATAGATCTTAAAAGCAAAAAAAGCCGAAGCCGCCAACAAAATGATCTGCATTGTAGTCATAGATATTCCTTTTGATCTAAAAGTATACAAAGCTAAGGTAAATCGAACATCATGCTATAAATCGGATACAGGATTTCATTTTTGTCCCCTCAATATAGCCACTATATTGCATTGTGTTATAATCATTAAAACTAAACTATGTAAAAATGAGTACTGAATGATCAACCTAAAAGACCCAAAACTTTATAACAATCGTGAACTTTCATGGCTGCAGTTCAACACCCGTGTTTTAAAACAGGCACAAGATGAGACACAGCCTCTGCTTGAACGTCTAAAATTCCTAGCCATCTATGGCACCAATCTTGATGAATTCTATATGATCCGTGTTGCCGGTCTTAAAAAACTCTTCTCTGCCGGTGTAATGGTCTCCGGTGCAGATCGTCTTACCCCTCTTCAACAGCTGCGGGAGATTAGAAAGTATCTGCACCAAGAGCTTCAAGTCGTGGAGTATACCCTCACTGAGATCTTTAAAAAACTGGAAAAAGAGGGTATCTCTGTTAAGTCCTATGACGAGGTCA
>JAUWLG010000045.1 GCA_030613795.1 Helicobacteraceae bacterium | reverse complement strand
GTGAAGAGGTGATCTACACAGCAGAGTGCCTGGCTTTGCCGACTAAAGAGCTGGTTAAGAGCAATGATGTCTCTTGTGTCAAGATGGGATTCTCAGCGTATAAAGCATCTGTGATCGATGAACGTGACCGTAACCGTTTGGCCAGGCTGCTTGACAAAGAGACGCCCTACACCTGGATCGAGATGATGAACGATCTGCTTCAGACCAAGCGGATTACAAATCTGAGACAGTACAAACCTTCCACATTTATGTATCTCTTTTTGAGTGCCGGGATGAAGTTCAGACAAGGTCATTTGAACCGTGCACTTCCCTCTTCATACATAAAAGAGATCCAAAAACATTGGGGTTTTAACCGTTTTGTTATACTGGTAGTGACGGACAGTCGTTACAGCAATCTTCAAAAAGAGCTTTTAAAGATCGATGCGACGGCCAAGCTGAGCTCTGAAACACACTTTTACTTGGCCATGAATGCGATCGAACATGAGCGAAACGAAGATGCCCTTGCACACCTTAAAAAGGTACATACCCTTGCCTATTACCGTTCGCATAAAGACAAGGCCCTGTTTTGGCAGTACCTGATCACTAAAGATAAAAAGACCTTGGCGCAGCTGGGTGAGAGTATCGATATCAACATGTACTCACTCTACGCCAAAGAGAAGCTCGGCATCGAAGTCACCAACTTCTATACAAAGTTGCCTACGTACGAAAACAACACGACTAAAGCAGATCTGACAGATCCATTTGTCTGGAATGACCTGCTTATAGAGATCAGAGAAACCCCTAAGCAAGACTTGCAAAAGCTTGCGGACAAGTATGCCAATGAAGAGATGCTGCCGCTTCACTCTTTTATCTATGAGAAGGCATCAGGTTATAAAGAGATGGGTTACATCATGCCGTATGATGCGTATATGCAAGACCTTTCCAATGAAGACAAGGCAATGTACTATGCTCTGATGCGTCAAGAGAGCCGTTTTATTCCTGCAGCACTTTCACGTTCATATGCTCTTGGTCTTATGCAGATGATGCCGTTTTTGGTCAAAGCTTTAGATAAAGGGTTTAAAGAGAAACGCCATTCGTTTGAGGAGATGTTTAACCCTGAAAAGAACATCGCGTATGCCAAAAAGCATATTAACTGGATGAAAAAAAGTCTGTATCACCCCGTATTTATGGCCTATGCTTACAATGGCGGTATGGGTTTTACCAAGCGTTACATCACAAAAGAGAACTGTTTTACCGATGCCAAGTATGAGCCGTTTATGAGCATGGAGATGATGGTCAACTCTGAGAGTCGTGAATACGGTAAAAAGGTGTTGAGCAACTATGTGATCTATAAAAAGATATTAGGCGAGAAAGTCTCTATTCTTGCGCTTTTTGATAAGTTATCACAGCCCGCTCAGTGTGATCGCTTTCGAGCACCAAAACAGGCTTCCCGCTAGGAAGTTTGTAACGAACATAATAGTAGCGGTTCCAGCTGCTGCTGATAGGCATCAGATCCACCAAAAGGTCATCACTGTCCAACTCCTCAGATGCCAGCGCATCTTCACCGTTTAACAGTAGAACATAGTCTTGCTCACTAGGTGTTTTACCTCTATTAAAATATAAGACATTGTCGTGCTCCGGGTTGTAAAAAGAGATCAAGAAGTGGGCAAGTCCATCTGTGTACTTTGGATATATATCATTAAGATAGATGGTTGACATAATGGTCTTGCTTTTGTTGTCACTGTCAAGCAGACGTACATTTTTATAACTGGTTGTTGCCTTTTCGCTTTCGTCCGAGAGTGTATAACGGTCAAAGTGGCTGCTGCATCCGCTAAATATTGTAAATGATATGGTAAAAAGTATGATGAATTGTCTCAAATAAAAAACCTAAATATTGTAATTGAAACCTCTGAACAGACATCATGTTCTCAGCGATAAGAGAAGTTTACTATTGCAAGACGGATGTGTGTAGGAGCTACAAGTAGCTTCAAACATATCCAACGAAGCAAGAGTGAATTTCTCTTATCGCCCTTTGGGAGGTTTTTTAAAAAGTAACCTTGCATATAATTTTTCATCGTCGTAGCTATGGCTATGACTCAAAAAAAGTTTTGCACAATCTTACCTTTTAAAAAGTCTCTGAGAGCATGATGTTTGTTCAGAAGTTTCAAAAATAAAAGTATAACCTATTCAGCATGAAACTCCCTACTCTAAGGCTTTATCGCGCTATTCAACAGATTTTTACTGACATTTGTCTATAATCTCTTAAAATTATGGGGTAATCTACTATGCCCTAAAGATGGATATACATTTGCGAAAACGTCAAGCAGTAGCTTTTACCGGCCCGTCAAACAGCGGTAAGACTACACTCATATTAAAAGTGGCCAGAAAGCTTATTCATGAGCACAACATGGAAGTTGCGATCATTAAACACGATCCCAAAGACAAGGCACGATTCGACACACCGGGTAAGGACAGTTATAAGTTTTCAGACACGGGTGCCAAGGTCGTTGTGACATCGCCAAACAAAACGACCTACTTCTCAAACAAACATCAAGAGTTTGAAGAGATCGTTGATATGTTTGGTGACGTGGACATTGTTCTGGTAGAAGGGTTGAAAAACCTCCCTCTTCCGCGTATCAGCATCTTTCGTAACAAGATCGATGAAGAGTATTTTCCTTATATGAATGCTTTGGCTATTGATGAGAGTATCGATTTAGACTCATACACTCTTCCTGAAGGTGTAAGCGTGTTAGATCTAAACAATGAAGATGACGTAGTAACGTGGATCTTAAATAATGCAAAGGCTGTGTAGATGAAAGAGATATTAAGCGCAATAGAACGTGCGGCGATACGTATTAAACAAGAGATCGATACTAAAGACATTGGGTATTCGCAACAGCAAAATGCGACGGGTGACACACAGCTTCAACTTGACATCAAGTGTGATATGGTGGTTGAAGAGGAGTTCTCTAAGGCTGCAACGGTTAACACGATTGTAAGTGAAGAACAAGATCACGAAGTGGTGATGAATGCAGACGCACAGTACTTTGTTGCCTTTGACCCGCTTGATGGCTCATCTCTTATTGACGTGAACTTGAGTGTCGGTTCCATCTTCGGTATCTATGACGGTTCGTTTGGTGTGAAAGACTTGGTAGCCGCATGTTACGTTGTTTACGGTCCACGTACCGAACTTGTCTTTGCTTATGAGGGCGAAGTGAAGTTCTACCTGCTTCAAAATGGTGCGTTTGAGTTTGTTAAAAACATCACACTGAAAGAAAAAGGTAAACTGAATGCACCGGGCGGTACTCAACAGAACTGGCCGCGTCATCATAAAGAGATGGTCGATGCTCTTTTTCAAGAGGGTTACCGTCTTCGCTACTCTGGCGGTATGGTCCCTGACCTTCACCAGATCCTTCTTAAAGGCGGCGGACTCTTTTCATACCCGTCTACGTCAGATAAACCTGAAGGTAAACTCCGTATGCTGTACGAAGCACTTCCATTCGCCTTTATCTTTACAATGGCCGGTGGCGACCAGACTGATGGTAAAAACGACCTTCTTACATTGGATGCGACACACATTCATGACACAACACCATGTTTCTTTGGTTCAAAATATGAGATAGCAAGAGTCAAAGATGTCTACGCAAGAAACTAACGTCTTTGAAGAGCGTCTTGACGCTGAACTTGTAAAAATGCAGCAGTGTCAAGAAGAGAGAGCTGTAAAAAGCTGCAGCCTGTGTGAGTTTTACATAGGCTGTGAAACCCGTAGAGCCTATGTCCAAGCCGTTTATGACTCCATGTCTAAAGGCGAGACCGGCGGATTTGAATTTTAGACCACTGTTTAAACAGCAATGGAAGTAATTCCACTGCTTACGCTAACGCTGAGTTTCACTCGGCGTGAAGCCCAAGCGCTTTGCGCTTAGAAATTTCATTTGAGAGAGAATATATGAGCAACTATTACACAACCCCTATCTACTACGTTAACGGTGAAGCGCACATCGGTCACGCCTATACAACATTCATCGCTGACATGTTGGCACGTTACTCACGTCTTAAAGGCGAGACGACCTACTTCTTGACAGGTACAGACGAACATGGTCAAAAGATCGAAGAGTCGGCAGTTAAAGCAGGTAAACCGACACAGCAATTTGCTGATGAGATCTCAGCACTGTTTAAAGACCTTTGGGATGAGTTTGAGATCTCATACGACCAGTTCATTCGTACAACAGATGATGAGCACAAAGCCGGTGTACAACACGCGTTTAAAAAGATGTTCGACAAAGGCGATATCTATAAGGGTGAGTATGAGGGGAACTACTGTGTCAGTTGTGAGACCTTCTTCCCGGAGTCTCAGCTGATCGACGGTGAGTTCTGCCCGGATTGTGGCCGTACGACAAACACCGTTAAAGAGGAGAGCTACTTTTTCAAACTCTCTGACTATGAGCAGAAGCTTTTAGACTACTATGAGGCGCACCCAGACTTTATTTTGCCGAAGTCTCGTCGTAATGAGGTCATTAACTTTGTAAAAGGTGGATTGCACGACCTCTCTGTAACACGTACATCATTCAGCTGGGGTGTACCTCTGCCAAAAGAGTTTGGTGATGACAAACACGTTATGTACGTCTGGTTGGACGCTCTTCTTAACTATGTGACAGCACTGGGTTACGGACGTGATGACGCTAAGATGGAGCTATGGCCTGCACATATGCACGTTATAGGGAAAGATATCTTGCGTTTTCACGCTATCTACTGGCCGGCATTTTTGATGAGTCTTGATCTTCCTCTTCCTAAACATATTGCTGCACACGGCTGGTGGACACGTGATGGTGAGAAGATGTCAAAATCTAAAGGCAATGTTGTCTCTCCTAGAGAAGTGGCTAATGCTTATGGCGAAGAGAACCTGCGTTACTTTATGATGCGCGAGGTGCCGTTTGGACAAGATGGTGACTTCTCACAACGTGCTTTTATTGACCGTATCAACTCTGACTTGAGCAATGACCTTGGTAACCTGCTTAACCGTATCATCGGTATGAGCGGCAAGTATAGTGACTTTGTCATCGACTCTGTTGATGTAGAGAAGTACCACAGTGCTGAACTTGAAGAGATGTATGCGATCTTGGACAATGTTGAGAAATATCTTGATGAAGTCCAGACCCACCGCTTCTTAGAAGAGCTTTGGAAGGTCTTTACGATTGGTAATAAAGCGATCGAAGCGCACGCGCCATGGGTTAAGATCAAAGAAGGTAAAACAGATGAAGCACTGGCAACAGTTGCTCTGGTTGCGAACGTATTAGCTAAAGCTTCTCTTCTTCTGCATGCATTTATGCCTAAGACGACTAACATTATTGCTGATACACTTGGTTTTGAGATCAATACAGCAAGTTATAATGCTCTTTTAAAAGAGAAAAAACTGCTTGAGACCTTTACGATTAAAAAGATCGGGCCTCTCTTCCCTCGTGTTGAAGAGCCTCTGATGGAAGAAGCGCCTAAAGCGATGATGGAGCCTGAAAAGCCAAAAGAGAGTAAAAAACCTGAAGCTGTCAAAGAAGATGGTGCCGGACTGATCACCTTTGATGAGTTTTTCAACACAACACTGAAGATTGGTACGGTAGTTGAAGCAGAGGAAGTTCCAAAAAGTAAAAAACTTCTAAAACTTCAAGTCGACCTTGGTGAAGATGAACTTCGTCAGATCGTTGCGGGCATCAAAGACTACTACTCTGCTGAAGAGCTTGTAAACACACAGGTCTGTGTCGTTGCCAACCTCAAACCGGCAAAACTGATGGGAATCATGTCAGCCGGTATGCTTTTAGCGGCTAAAGATGATGATGGACTCTGTCTTGTTCGTCCTGAGAAACCACGTAAAGTAGGTTCTTCTATTGGTTAATCCCATAATGAGACCACTGTACAATAGAGGTGCATAGAAACTAATGCGCCTCGAAAACCTTCTCGCCCTCACCCAGGGAACCTTACAGAACCAACCCTTTGTCACCCGCTTTGACGGCATCAGTTTTGATGCTAAAAAAGTGAAACGCGGCAATCTTTTTATCGCTTTTAACAACAGTGATATAGATGAAGCTATTTTGCATGGTGCTTACGGGATCATCTTTGACAAGCCCACACAGATCGCAGACAATGAGATCGCCTGGATTAAGGTTGGAGATGTTGATGACGCGTTAATGCGTCTGCTGCGCTTTCATCTCATCGAAAAAGAGCTCGATGTCTATGAGACAGATCTTATTACCATAAAACTTGCTCAGCAGATCATGACGGACAGCAACTTCCTCGTTTTGGGTAAATGCATCAAAGATGACTTTATGACACTCTGGGATGTGCACGAGAAGGCAAAGATACTCTATTGTCCAAAACTGATCGACAGAGACACCTTTGTCACATCAAAAACCTTGCCAAATACGTACAAAGATGAGATCACGATCGTTGAACAGACGCTCTTTGAGACATCGTTTATCTTTAATGACATCTTTTATGAACGTCAACTGCTCTCGCCGTTTTTCATCTCGTACCTGGAGCGTTTGTTAAACTTTTATAAGATGCATGAGATCAACTACCGACTGCGCACTTTTACGCCGATCGACAATTTTGAAGCGGTCTTTACCAACAAGGACCTCTCTATTAAAGAGTTTGGTGCGAGTGACCGTGTGCTCATCTTTGAGCCGGACTTTGAATTGATCCACTCTCAGATCTCATTTCTGAAACGCCAAGCCAACTGGGCCAAGATCATCTACATCCTGCCTAAGGCAAAAGCCCTCCCTTTTGAGAACATCGAGGGTATATTTACTTATGAATCACAGCAAGATATAATAAACACTCTAAAATCAACACCATTTCACTTTGCCTTGATCGCTGAGCAAGACAGAACACTATTAGAACACAGCGAATTAAGCAAGCCGACTGAACAGTTGACACTATTTTAGATTAAATTTAAGGAAAACAACTTTGAAACCTCTCCCCCGTAGGCGGAACATTTTATCTCTAATCTTTACCCATCACTCTACTGCTATCGCCGGTCTAGCTCTTGGCGTGATTACCTTTGTTTTTCACGATTATCACAACCCGTATATGGCAACACTGTTTGCAGCGATCAGTATTACCCTGCTCTCACTGACAGTATCTGAAGTCGCCGAAGTCCTTGCCGAACGTCTGGATGAGCCCTACGGGAGCTTTGTCCTTACATTTTCAGCGGTTATTGTCGAGATCATCCTGCTCTTCTTAATTCTTTTGACAGCGGCAAACAACCCTCTTGCGATGGAGACGGTCAAAGGGGGTATTATCTCTGCTGTAATCGTTGACATGAACGTACTTTTGGGTCTCGCCGTATTTATCGGTGGTCTTGCATTTAAAGAACAGGAACACAACGAAGACACATCCAGCACTTATACAACTATTCTTTTAGTAGCATCATCTGCTTTATTGGTCCCAAGTATCTTGCACTTTACAACGGGTGATAAAGATGATCTTGAAAATGCCAGTATGCTTATCGCTGCAGTGCTCTTTATCTTTTATATTGTTATCTTTATTTTCCAGACCAAGACACACACACACTTCTTTAAAGCCACAGCCAGAAGCCGTATGTTCCGTTTTAAAAACAGACGTGAAGAAGGTGACGAAGAGGAAGATGAGCAAGATCTTTTTGAGAAGATAAACACAACGTTCAATTTCATTGCGATCTTTATACTGATCGCTATCATTGGTTATATTGCCGAGATCTTTGCCAACGAGGGTATGCAGCTTGTTACCGAATACAGCTTCCCTGTCGGTCTTGCTGGTCTTTTGATCGCGATCATCTCTGTTGCACCGGAGATCATTACTGCTATTAAAGCCGCCAAAAATGACCAGATTCAGCGCGTTGTCAACATTGCTATGGGTGCTTCTACCGTTTCGATCATGTTAACGGTACCTGTTTTGCTTGCCCTCTCTTATGCTGCAGGAAATCCGTTGACACTTGACTTTAATACCTTGCAGATCGGTGCGCTGATCTTGACGATTTTATTGGCGTGGAAGACAACTGACGATGGTGAGACCAACTACTTTGAGGGAACGTCTCACCTTATCTTTTTCACCTGTTACGCCATTGTCTTGGCTTTTATGTGAGAATCGTTAAGAAAAAGCCAACTGCTTGGCTTTTTTAGATTCGAAACCAGAGTTGATGTGCGAAGCACCAACGACGGAGACCATGAGAAAAAGCCAACTGCTTGGCTTTTTTAGGGTCGAAACCGCCAAAGGCGTAAATAAAACAGAAACTGCTTTCTGTTTTTAGCCGACGCGACTTTATGATGTGCAAAGCACCA
>JAUWLG010000256.1 GCA_030613795.1 Helicobacteraceae bacterium | reverse complement strand
GGATCGTAAAGACCTCAAGATCGTCTGTGTCACGGGAAGTTACGGTAAGACGAGTATGAAAAACTTCATCGCTCAGATGCTCTCTAAAAAGTACAAGGTCTATGCAACACCACGCAGTGTCAACACCATTGCCGGTCTGGTACGTGACGTCAACATGGATCTGCCGGATGACTGTGAGGTCTATGTCTGTGAAGCAGGTGCGCGTCTTCGCGGCGACATCTACACCATTACCCAGTTTCTGCACCCGCATATTGCCGTTGTCGGTAAGGTCGGTCCTCAGCATTTGGAGTATTTTAAGACGATCGAGAACATTCAGCGTACCAAACTTGAGATCATTCAGTCGGATCGTCTGGAAAAAGCTTTTGTCCATAACTCTGTGACTAATGAAGCGCATGATAAAGTTGAGTTTTTCGGTGACGCGGTGACTAATGTTGAAGCGACACTTGAGGGGCTTGCTTTTGACATGCAGTTACATGAGAAGAGTTTGCATCTTGAGAGTAAAATATTGGGTTCTTTTAACACCATCAACCTTGAAGCCTCTATCTTAGTTGCAGATGCTTTAGGTCTGGAGAGTAAAGAGATAGAGCAGGGTGTTGGTGCTCTAGAGAGTGTAGAACACCGTCTTCAACGTATTGATGCCGGTGGCAAAATAATTCTTGATGATGGTTATAACGGCAACATTGATGGGATGCTTGAGGATGTTCGTCTTCTCTCTCTGCATCCGGGTCGTAAAGTCATTGTGACACCGGGTCTGGTTGAGAGTACAGAAGAGCTGAATTTGGAGCTTGTCGAGGCTATTAACAAGGTGTGTGACATCGCTATTATTACCGGACAGCTCAATGCTGAACTGTTTGACAAAAACCTCTCTGTCTCCGAGAAGATCATGTTAAGTGACAAAAGCCAACTGACCAAGGTCTTAGGCGAACGAACCAGAGCGGGGGATATCATTCTCTTTGCCAACGATGCGCCAAACTTCATCTAATGATCGACGCGGTTTTTCTTGTTAAAAAGGTAGTGGGTGAACTGCTTGGCCCGCTCTCTATTGGACTGTTTATCACCTTTGTCGGTCTTATAGCTCTCTATATCGGACGAGTTCGCGCCGCAAAACAGCTTCTTACCTTAGCCTTTGTCTGGATCGCCCTTGTCAGTTATGGCCCAGTAAGCGATATGCTGGTAAAACCGCTTGAACAGAAGTTCCCGGCCTTGATCGAGACACCGGTAGATGTTACCTATATCCTGGTATTGGGCAATGGTCATAAAAGCAATGAGAAACTACCTATAACAGCGCAAGTCAGTTCAACGGCCCTTATTCGCTTGAGTGAAGGTATACGCCATTACTACCGTCTGCCTGACGCAAAATTGATCGTCTCAGGATACAGTGGACTGAATGATCCTAATACACACGCTTCAATGCAGAAAAAAGTGGCGCTCTCTTTGGGTATTGATGCCGATGATATTTTGATGTTTGACAGAGCTAAAGATACGGTAGAAGAGGCGATGGCGATGAAAAGTGTGGTAGGTACACAGCCTTTTATTTTGGTGACAAGTGCTACCCATATGCCAAGAGCGTATAAGATCTTTACATCCCTTGGGCTTAACCCTATTGCGGCACCTACCGATTATCATGCTGTCGGTGAGAGTGAGTGGCTGCATACGCCTAATGGGGGCAGTCTAAAAGGTAGTGACAAGGCTTTTCATGAGTTTTATGGTCTGATCTTGGAGTGGGTAAAAGCGTTATGAAGAAGACATTTAATCTCTTAGAACTGTTGATAAAGTGGGTGGGCTACATAGCTGGCACTGCCTTAGCACTTTTGATCGTCTTGATTGTTTATGATGCGCTAATGCGTTATCTCTTTCAGTCCGGCTCTATCGCCTTGCAGGAGTTGGAGTGGCATCTGTTTGATGTGGTCATCATGCTTGGTATCGCCTATACTTTACAGCGTGCCTCACATGTCCGTGTGGATATCTTTTACGACCAATACTCTGACAAGATGCGTCACATCATCAACATCATTGGCATACTCCTGTTTATACTCCCTTTTTCACTGCTTATTATCTATGTCGGTTTTGACTTTGTCTTGCTCAGTTTCGAGCAGTTAGAAGCCTCTTCTGATCCGGGTGGATTGCCGTATCGTTTCATCGTCAAATCCTTGATGCCTCTTGCCTTTGTTCTGCTCATCGTTCAAAGTCTTAGTGAAGTCTATAAAGAGTTCACACTTTTAAAGGCAGCTTCATGATCGCTATCGGGATGTTTGTCTTTGCCTTGGCACTTCTGCTGTTGGGGATACCGGTCGCCTTTGTCTTTGGCGGTGTGGCACTTCTGTTTGCACTTCTGATCCCAGAACTTGGCCTTGAGATCTTTAATCTTCTCCCATTTCGGATCTTCGGGATCATGAGCAACCCCACCTTGATGGCAGTGCCTCTTTTTATTGCGATGGGTCTGGTGATGGAGAAGTCTCAGATGGCAGAGAAGCTGCTGCTTTCGATGAGCCGTGCTTTTCGCAGTGTTCGGGGTGGACTTGCTATCAGTGTGGTCTTAGTCGGTGCACTGTTAGCGGCTTCAACAGGGATTGTCAGTGCCTCGGTTGTGATGCTCAGTGTTATTGCTTTACCGTTGATGTTAAAGGCAGGTTATAACAAGGGCTTAGCATCAGGTACTGTTGCTGCCAGCGGTACTCTTGGACAGATCATTCCACCTTCTATCATCTTGATCATCTTGGGTGATGTGATGAGTGTGAGTGTGGGTGAGCTTTTTATGGGAGCGGTACTTCCTGGGCTTCTGTTAGTCGGACTCTATATTGCCTACATTGTCATTGGCTCGCTGATAAATCCATCAATGGCACCCTCAAGTGAAGAGATCGAACCCATAGGCTTTTTTGAACTGCTGCGTTCGATCTTGCCGCCGCTGCTCCTTATGGTAGCTGTACTGGGTTCTATCTTTGCCGGCATCGCTTCACCTACCGAGTCAGCTGCTTTTGGTGTACTTGGTGCAATCCTGCTGAGTGCAGGTAACAAGACACTAAACTTTGAGATGGTACGTTACGCCATGCTTGAGACGGTGAAACTGAGCGGTATGATCTTTATGATTCTCATCGGTGCGAC
>JAUWLG010000187.1 GCA_030613795.1 Helicobacteraceae bacterium | reverse complement strand
GGCTTACAAGAGACAGATATCTACTTTAGGGACTTTAGAAGAACACTTTTTAGAGGAAATTGTGCAACATCTTAAAAGTTAGATCAGATATTGCACGCAGTAGTGCTTTCAATCCGACAGACTCCTAGTATTCAACTTTTTCACGACTCGAAGCTAAGCTTCTCCCATGCATTTTATTCTCTGCTCGCACAGAGAAAAAACCTTGAGGAAAAAAAGAGAGTGCGATGACGGGTTTAGTTACTGTTTCTACTCTTGAGTTGTCTAAACCATGAAACCCCTCCGTAGGTAAAAACTGTACCAAGACGCATATAATGTATATCTATTATTGAAATGTCAGGTAAGTTAATATTTATTGTAAAAAAAGATGGCGTAGCTCATCGAGAGAGAAGAGGTTAAAAAGTTTCAGATTTGGTGTGAGTTGTGCCGGATATGAACCCGAAGGCGCACTAGTGTGCGTTGAGCGGTGAACTCCGGTGCAAATCGCGCCGAAGCTGGAACTTTTTAAAGGTAGATTGTGTCGTCGCGCTCAGGTGAAGTGGAGATGATCCCTACTTTAGTCTTGCTGATCTCTTCAATCGTCCGTACAAAGTCCTGTGCATCTTGTGGAAGTTTGTCAAATTCACGTACACCCACAGAGTTGTTCCAACCCTTGAAGGTTTTGTAGATCGGTGTTACATTTTCCAAGTCTGCCGGCATGTAGTTGATCTCTTTACCCTCATACTTATAAGCAATACAAACCTTTACTTCATCAAAGCCATCTAGTACGTCTAGCTTCATCAGTGAAAGCTCATCAACACCATTTAAGCGACATGCATGACGTGTAGCAACCGCGTCAAACCAACCACATCTTCTTGCACGACCTGTTGTTGTTCCAAACTCATGACCTTGTTCGCCAAGACGTTTTCCATCATCACCAAAGTCTTCACTAGGAAATGGTCCATTACCAACACGTGTACAGTAAGCTTTTACAATACCGATAACTTTACCAATATCTTTAGGGTTGATACCAAGACCTGTACATGCACCAGCACTTACAGTTGCAGAAGATGTTACGTATGGGTAAGTACCATGGTCGATATCAAGTAGTGTACCTTGCGCACCCTCTAGAAGTACCTTTTTGTTATCTTCATCTAAAGCTTTCCATACCATCTGTGTAGTATCTGTGATAAACGGAGCAAGTTTCGCTTTAAACCCTTCTAGTTCAGCTAAAAGGTCAGCTTCATCAGGTGTAGCTATTTCATAGACATCAAAGAGAGCACGGTTTTGTTCAAAATACTCAATAATACCTTGACACAGTTTAGCAGGATTAAGAAGTTCACCTACTCTAAAACCTGTACGGTTAATTTTGTCAGAGTAAGCAGGCCCAATTCCCTTACCTGTAGTACCGATAGCTTTATCGCCTTTTAGTCTCTCTTTTGCCTGGTCGATAAGAGCGTGGTAAGCGAGGTTAAGATGTGCTTTGTCTGAGATGTAAAGACGACCTTCAAGGCCTTCAAACTGCTCCATCTCTTTGATGATCGACTCTGGAGAAAGAACAACACCATTTCCTACAACGTTAATCGCCTTAGGGTTTAAAACACCAGAAGGAATCAGGTGAAGTGCATACTTAACGCCATCTACCCAGATCGTGTGACCTGCATTATGTCCACCTTGACTTCTACAAACCATATCATACTTACAAGCAAGAGCATCAACGATTTTACCCTTACCTTCGTCAACCCATTGGATCCCTACGATTAAATCTGCTTTTATACTCATACTTTTTCCCTTACTTGTTTGCTTCTATTAGTGTGTCTGTGTAGATGGCGAAACCTACCGATGTCACATCGTCATTTACATAACGTCCGCCACGTGCGTGGATCTCATTGCCTTCGATCACTCTGAAAAAGAGCTCATCATAGTAGAGCATTTTTGCATAGTAAAGCGGCGCGATGACCTTGTTTTTATACGCGATCTTTCCACACATCTCTTTCATCTTGACAAGCTCTTCTTTGATCTCATCAGGTACGATCTCTATAACAGCATCGACATCTTCAGGATGTTGAAGATAGACCAGTTTCGTTAGCCAATCAATATCAAGAGCCAAGAACTTTTGAATATTGATATGACGGAAATCATCCAGATCAATGTTTAAAAGTTTTGAGAGCTTATTCGGGATCGCAATATTTGAGATCTGCAACAGTGGCTCAACCTCTAAACGTTCAAAGATCTCCATTGACTGGTTAAGTGCAACACTTAAGTCACTCTCACCAATGACCTCAGCACCGACTTGGTACTGCTCTGTTGACGGGTAACGGTAGATCGGTTGGATATAGAACCATTTACGGTGCGCCGTGTTGCGACCAAGACGTTTGGTGATAATGCGCACCACATCGATGGTTGAATCAGCACGCAGACTCATCTTGTTATTCTGTTTATCGTTGATGCGTATTAACTCTTTCACATCTGCGATAGAGTCATCTTGATGGTACGAAAAGAGCGGTGTTACGATCTCTTCAAAACCATCACTGTAAAGTACTTCACTGGCAACCTGCTCGATGTGACGTTTACGTTTTGCCGAATCACCGAAGTAGAGCTTTGAGCCCTCTGGGATCTCGTGTTCAAATATCATTATTTCTCTCTGCTTTTTTCTAACATTGTTTTAAAATAGGTCTCAGTAAAGACGCGGCTTGCCGTACCGTCAAACTCACGACGACCAAGCTTAGCCAGTGCAAGTTCGACCGCATTGACTACCCCGATGATCTCATATGTCTCGATCAGTCCCATCTGGTTAATACGAAAGATCTTCCCTTTAAGATGGTCTTGACCGCCGGCAACATTGACACCAAAGTCCTCTTTCAAGATCTTACGGATCTCAGAAGCATTTTCATCGTCAATAGTCGTCATTGAACGTGCCGGTGTTTGAGGGTAAGAGTGAAGACCAATCGCCTCTAAAGCAAAACGACACGCCTTAGCACGACGTGCAGTGTCACAGTAAAGTTTACCAAGACCTTCACCTGCATCAATATGTTTTAGAACAGCACCAAGCCCGATAATAAGCGTTGTCGCCGCTGTATACGCCGTAGTGTTCTGTGACTGTTTTTTGATCTCAGAAGCCAGGTTAAGGTAGTACCCTTTACCGCTGCCGACCTTTTCAATAGCTGCGTTACTAAGGCCAAGAATAGCAAGACCCGGTGGCAACATCAATGCCTTCTGGCTACCGGCAATAAGACAGTCGATGTTTTCAACATCAATACGCTCAACACCCACAGCAGTAATACCATCAGCAATGACCATGATCTCAGGGTTGATCTCTTTTACCGCTTTAGCGATCTCTTCTACAGGATGACGAAGACCGCCTGCAGACTCAGAGACTTGAATAGCAAGTGCATCTATCGACGGATTCTCTTTAACAGCTGCAATGATCTCTTCAACTGTAACAGGCGTGTCCCAATCGTGTTTGATCTCAACATTTTTAAGTCCGCTTGCAACAGCGATCTTGCCAAAACGCTCACCGAACTTACCTGAGTTAACGCTCAAAAGAGTGTCGTTACATAGGTTGATGACCGCCGCTTCCATCGCACCTGTACCCGATGAAGCAAGCATGATCACCTCATCAGTGTTAAAAAGCTTGAAAAGAAGTTCACGCGTCTCAGCGAAGATCGCCTCAAATTCCGGTGTACGATGGTGAATCGTCTCTCCCGCCATCGCTACACGAACAAATTCTGGAACTGGGGTTGGTCCTGGAGTAAAAAGCAACATTCTTTTTCCTTTGATAAACATCATCTAAAGTCCCTAAAACAAGTCTCTTAAATGATATTTATACCTTATATTTTTTCAAACCGCGTATTATAGCTAATTAGTGTTTAGCTCTAAATGAAAGTGTCGCCTTTGGCGAGGTCAATGGGAAATCGTAAATGGGCACCTTCGGCGTAGGAAAGAAAAATGGCGAAGCTCATCTCAAAAAAACTGAACGTGTTAAAGTTTTAGGTTTGGTGTAGATTGTGCAAAACTCAGACCGATG
>JAUWLG010000181.1 GCA_030613795.1 Helicobacteraceae bacterium | reverse complement strand
AGTTAACTATTAATATGACTTTATTCATATAAACCTGACATTTGGTCAGCTTTATAGTGAAATATCCTTGAGGAAAAAGAGAAAGACGCTGTTCTTCAGACGTTGATTATTCATCCCTAAAGTTGTTAATTTTCTATCCTTTAAATTTATACGACTCAAGCATTAACTGTTGAGAGGATATTCAAACAGGGATGAAAGCACGAGCTTTCACATTGATCGATGCGTCACCGCTTGGTTTTTTCGTGGCAACTACAGAGTGAGCTGGAACTCTATTTATCACGTTAAGAAAATGGCTTTTTTTGAACGTAGTGAGTTAGTCATTTTTAGTGAAAAATAGAGTGGAAGTGAAGTACCCGATAGCCATCGGGCTCGAAGCCGTCACGAGAGCTTTTTTGGCTTCGTTTTTTTTGCGGAGATAAAGTGCTAAAGCACAATGCAGGGAGGCACTAAATGCCGAGTCGTAAAAAAGGAAGAGAGTAGTCAATAAAGTTGCAAATAGATTTAAAACTCAAATAATAACGTCAAATATAATGTCTATGTGATTGAACTTTTAGAAAC
This sequence comes from Helicobacteraceae bacterium, assembly GCA_030613795.1. GTDB lineage: Bacteria > Campylobacterota > Campylobacteria > Campylobacterales > Sulfurimonadaceae > Sulfonitrofixus. The sequence goes on along the minus strand of JAUWLG010000181.1, from coordinate 3,503 downwards.
TTCCTTTAAAGCCACCCCACGAAAATCAACCTCAGAATGAATGTCATAATGATTGCCCTCATAGTCAAAACCAAGTTGAGAAGCATGCAGCAATAATCTAGTTGCACCAGACAACTCTCTGCGTTCTTCTGGACTGATCTCTCTATCAAGGAATCGCACAATGTCTTCCTCTTTTTGACCGTAGATCGGGTCACCTACAATCGGATGTTTCACGTGAAACAAATGAACCCTGATCTGATGTTGTCTTCCAGTTCGTGGATGTGCCTCTACCAGTGTCATGTCCAGATCAGGAAAGTACTCTAAAGGGATAATGTTTGTCTGTGATGCTTTTCCAGTCTCGTGAACTTTAACCACCATTCTCACTAAAGCACTCTCATCCTGAGCTCTCAAAAGAGGCGCTTCTATATATGTTTCACGTGAAACATGGCCATGTACCAATGCTACATATCGCTTCTTCATCTGACGGTTTTCAAACATCATTTTGAGAGTACGCTCACTCTCTTTATTGTTAGCACTTAACACCAAGCCGCTTGTCTCTTGGTCGATACGGTGTGTGATGTTAGCATCGTAACCGAAGTGGTGTTTTATCTCATCTATAAGGGAGTAGGGTGTATGGCGGTTTTGCGGGTGGATCAAAACACCAGAGGGTTTGTCAAAGAGTGCAAAGTCGTTAGTAACAAAGATCGGTTTTAATCCTCTTGATACTGCTTCAAAATCTATAAGCTCCACTTTGCCTTGGAGTTGATAAGAGTCTTTGATCACATATTCACCGTTACAGAGCAGTCTGCCTTTGGAGATCATACGCTGTGCAATCTTCTGTGACATGCCTAACTCTTTGATAAGAAAAAGGAAAGCAGGCGTTTTCGTTTCAACATGAAATTGCTTGTGAATAAATGGCATTTTTTAAACCCTTTATTAGTCAATTTTGAGTAATATTTAACAGACTAAAGTATAGATAATTTGATATAAATCTCCGGATAAGTAACCGTAATATTTAGATGTAGCTTATGGATATTTATCCGGAGATTTTCGTAGAATTATACCTTAGTAAAATTATTGTACGCAATTCATTAACATACAGATAAAAGGGCAAAAATGGTAGAACGTTACTCACGTGAAGAGATGGCAAAAAATTGGACAATGCAGGCAAAGTACCAAGCATGGTTAGATGTCGAAAAAGCAGTTGTAAAAGCATGGGCTAAGCTGGGCAAGATCCCTCAAGAAGATGCAGACAAGATCGTTGAAAAAGCTGGCTTTAGTATTGAGCGTATTGATGAGATCGAAGCGGTAACACGTCACGACCTTATTGCCTTTACAACATCTGTCTCTGAGACACTTGGTGATGAGAGCCGTTGGTTCCACTACGGTATGACCTCTTCAGATACTATCGATACCGCAGTTGCACTGCAGATGAAAGCATCTCTACAGATCATCATCGATGATGTCAAGATGATCATGGAGTCTATTAAGACTAGAGCAATGGAACACAAGATGACATTGATGGTTGGTCGTTCACACGGTATCCATGGTGAGCCGATCACATTTGGTCTTGTACTTGCTGTCTGGTATGACGAGATGGCACGTCACTTAGAGAACCTTGAGCAGACGATGGACGTTATCGCTGTTGGTCAAGTCTCTGGCGCAATGGGTAACTTTGCTCACGCACCGTTAGAGTTGGAAGAGCTAACATGTGAGGAGCTTGGTCTTAAACCGGCACCTGCTTCTAACCAGGTTATCCAACGTGACCGTTATGCTCGTTTGGCAACAACCTTGGCACTACTGGCATCTTCTATTGAAAAGTTTGCTATCCAGGTTCGTCACTGGCAGCGTACTGAAGTGTATGAGTGTGAAGAGTACTTCGCAAAAGGACAAAAAGGTTCTTCTGCAATGCCACACAAACGTAACCCAATCCTAACAGAGAACATAACAGGTTTGGCACGTATGATCCGCTCTTACGCTATACCTGCTATGGAGAATGTTGGTCTATGGCACGAACGTGACATCTCACACTCGTCTACTGAGCGTTTCTGGCTACCGGACTCTTTCATAACCTCTGACTTCATGCTTCACCGTATGAATAACGTTATCGCTAACCTAACGGTCTATCCGGAGAACATGATAAAAAACCTAAACCTAACAGGTGGTTTGGTCTTCTCACAACGTGTACTTCTTGAACTTCCACTCAAAGGTGTTAGTCGTGAAGATGCATACCGCATTGTTCAACGCAACGCGATGAAAGTCTGGGAAGAGATCCAGCAGGGTAAACCTACTACTGATGAGAATGGTGAGAGTCTTTACCTTAACCATCTGTTAGCAGATGAAGAGCTTCGTGAGAGTCTGGACGAAGATGCAATCCGTGAGTGTTTTAATTACGATTACTATACTAAAAACGTAGATGCCATCTTTAAACGAGTTTTCAAGTAAAGCTATTATTATTAGAGTACAATAATTACAAAAAATTATGCGCCAAGGGAAAAAATGATCACGATTCTTAAACGTAACGGTCGACGTGAACCACTCGATATCTCAAAAATTCAAAAGTACACTGCCGCTGCCGTCAAAGGCCTTATCGGTGTCAGCCAAAGTGAGCTGGAAGTTGATGCTCAACTTCACTTCCAAGATGGTATTACCTCTAAAGCGATCCAAGAGACGCTGATCAAAACAGCCGTTGACAAGATCGACATCGATGCACCAAACTGGACCTTTGTCGCATCACGTCTCTTCTTGTTTGACCTTTACCACCAGGTAAATGGTTTTACCGGCTACTGCAGCTTAGAGAAGTATTTTGAACGTGGTGAGAAAGAGGGGCGCATTCTTCTTGGTCTACGTGACATGTACGATCTTGAGGAGTTGGACAAACACATCGTTGCTGAACGTGACATGCTCTTTAACTACCTTGGTGTAAAAACTCTTTATGACCGTTACCTTATTAAAGATGGACAGAGCAATCCTATAGAGCTTCCGCAGCATATGTTTATGGGCATCGCTATGTTCTTGGCGCAAAACGAAGATAACAAACAAGAGTGGGCTATCAAGTTCTACAACATGATCTCTCAGTTTGAAGTGATGTTGGCAACACCGACACTCTCAAATGCACGTACGCCTCGCCACCAACTCAGTTCATGTTATATCGGTTCGACTCCGGACAACATCGAAGGCATCTTTGACGCTTACAAAGAGATGGCACTGCTTTCGAAGTTTGGCGGCGGTATCGGTTGGGACTGGACACAGGTCCGTTCTATCGGTTCATTCATTGATGGTCACAAAAATGCAGCCGGTGGTACGGTACCATTTTTAAAGATCACCAATGATGTTGCTATCGCTGTTGATCAGCTTGGAACACGTAAGGGTGCTATTGCTGTCTACCTTGAGCCTTGGCACATTGACATCAATGACTTCCTTGATCTTAAAAAGAACTCGGGTGAAGAGCGTCGTCGTGCACACGACCTTTTCCCGTCACTCTGGATCAGTGACCTCTTTATGCAACGTGTACAAGAAGATGC
>JAUWLG010000079.1 GCA_030613795.1 Helicobacteraceae bacterium | reverse complement strand
CCATCTGTACCACTTCTGCACCCGCCATATTGGCAATAGCAGCAATGGTATGATGGTTTGAACTGCGAATCTGAGAAGCGTTCTCCTGGGTCTGACCGATCTCTAAGATCTCACTCCCTGTAGAGAGCGTTGCGACACGCGGTTTTAACATCACAGAGACGACTGCCGTGTTCAGACCGGCCATCACACCGATCTCTGCAAACCCGATCTTGCTCCCTTTTTGTATAAGCACATCACCCTCAGAGTAACTTTCTCCAATCGGGCGAACACTGTTTCCGTAAGGGACCTCTTCGTTGATGATGATCTCATCACCTTCAACCGTCACATTTTCGATCTGGATCAAGGTATCAGCACCATGAGGCATGCCGGCTCCGGTAAAGGTCTTAATACAGTTGCCACTGGTCACTTCACGTGTCTCATCACTGCCTGCCGGGTTGTCACCTAAGATCTTAATTCGTCCGGAAACAAGGTCACTGTGCACAACTGCATAACCATCCATTGCCGAAGTGGGCTGAGAAGGTGAGTTCTCATCTGCAATAAGATCTTCTGCCAGATAGCGGCCAAGTGCATCATTTAAAAAGACATTTTCTTTGCGTAAAACGCCCGCATCGAGTGCATCTAACAGCTCTATCGACTTTTCATAACTTAAAAAACCCATCTACTCTCCTAAAAGACCCGAACCGCTGATCGGTGTTGAACGATCAGCCGCATAAAGGCGTTTACCATCTTTAAGATCATACTTCCAGATCGGTGCGCTCGCTTTAAAGTCCTCAACAAAATCGTTGATCATCTTAAGTGCCACCTTACGTTTAGGAGAGAAGACTGCCGCAATATACGAAGAGGTGTGCAGCGGTACGTCACCGCGAGAGTGGGCCATCTTCAAAATTGCCCCCGCCTCTTTAGCTTTTTCTTGCCATGCGTTAAACCATGACTCCAAGATCGGCTCATAGATGTCAAAACTCAGTCCCGAGATCTCATCTTCGTCGCGGATCGTCCCGATAAACGGGATGTAAGCACCATAATTACTGCCCGCTTCATCTCTATACCAACGAACCAAGATCTCCTCTACAGGAACAGGACCGTCAAAAAGTTCTAACATATCAACCACCGCAGACAGGAGGAAGTAAAGAGACCTTGTCACCAGACTTTAGTGCTGTATCAAGACTTTTGACCAAAGTGTCATTGACAGCTACAGCACACGTCTCTAACCAATCTTTGACTTCTGCATCATTTTGAAGTGCCGCTGCTACATCATGAAGTGTTGCAGCTTCAATCTCTAAAGCCTCTTTTTGTATCGGTCCTAAAAATTCTACACGTACCATTGTTTATCCTCAAAAGGGGTTTTTACCCTCTATATTATTAACGCGATTATAGCATTTAATGGTAAAGGGCAGAGGGTGAAGGGTGAAGGGTGAGGAGAAAAGGGAGTAAAAAGCGCCCATTCATTACCTCTCTTCACTCTTTACCCTTTCCTCTTCACTCCTTTGGCTATAATTGCAATAAAAAAGCGGGGAGACAGAGATGTTATTTGGCAAGATAGAATACTTGAACCTCCTCCCTTTTCACCTCTTTATGAAACGTTATAGCCGCTCAACACGTCACTACATGAGCTTTCGCTATAAAAAAGGGGTCCCTTCAAAGATTAACACGGAGTATGCAGCCAGACGTGTTGACGCTGCTTTCATCTCCAGTATTAAAGCCCAGAAAGAGCAGTATGTTGACTTGGGCATCATCGCTAAAAAAGAGGTTTTGAGTGTTCTTCTTCTCCCCTCTGAAACCGAGCAGGAGGACACAGAGAGTGCAAGTTCTAACGTCTTGGCTAAGGTACTTGGTCTAAAAGGTGAGGTACTGATCGGCGACAAAGCGCTTCGGCACTACCTCCAAGGCGATGAGAATGCCATCGATCTTGCCAAAGCATGGCACGACAAGTACAACCTGCCTTTTGTCTTTGCCCTACTCTGTTACCATCAACATGACAAAGAGATCAAAAAACTCGCGCGTGCCTTTACAAAAAGCAGCCAGAAGATCCCGCAATACCAGCTTATAAATGCCTCAAAACGTACCGGTATCTCTACAAAAGCGATCCAACACTACCTTACCTTCATCTCTTATGAACTGGATAACAAAGCAAAGGCCGGCCTGCGTAAGTTCTGGCATCTTTCTAAAAAATATCTTTAATAGAGCAGTTTAAAACAACCCCTTCTAGCACCGCTGCATCCTGACAACCATTATTATTTAAATTGGGACGTATGCTTTTTCTTGACCTGACACTCTCTTCTGACCAGACCATTGTTCACTATGCAAAAACACTAGGCGTTGAAACTGTTGCCGAGTTTATTTGAGACAAAGGAGACTGCCCTAAAACTTCGAGAGATCGGTGTAACCTATGGACAAGGTCACTACTGTGACAAAGCTCAAGCCACTGTCACCCAAAAAGAGATCATTTTATAGGGCACCTCTAGCCTTACTGTGTTACAATAATTAAAACTCATAGACTAATACATTAAAGGATTCATTATGCCTCAAAATGAGATGATGAACGCCATCTGTGCACAACTGCTGACCCCTGATGATATCAATATTTCAGAAGACCTTATTACACGTATAGAAAAAGAGAAGATCATCGTTCAGGTACTCATCGAAGGTGAGACTGTTGCGATCCGTATCTATTCACAACAAGCCCTGATGCTCTCACTCATCATGCCGATCTTGCACCACTTCGGTTTTAACATTATCGATGAAGTCGCTTTCAGTTTTGAACATAGAGAAGAGACCATCCACCTCAAACGTTTCAACCTTAATCTCGTCAAAATAAAAGAGATAACACATGCAAAAGCCAACATCGAAACAGTTATCACTCAAACACTTAAAGGGGAGAGTTTTAAGGTCTCTCAACTCTTTTCTCTAGTGTGTGTACAGAACTTAAACCTCAGACAGCTCTCTCTTCTCAAAGCGATGGTCGACTATATGAATCAGGCTGTGCTCTCCATCAATCTAGGCAGTTTTTTACATACCCTGACAACACAAGCAGAGATGGCAACCCTCTTTTTGCACTACTTTAATACCAAGTTCAATCCGACGATCACTGCACGCAAAAAAAAGATGAAAGAGCTCGAAGAGTTGATCGAAGCCAGTATCAAACAAGTACCCAACATCACAGATGATAAAATTTTAAAACTCACCTATGCCCTGATCCAATCAACCGTACGAACAAACTACTTTTTTGATCATGAGAGTATTGCCTTTAAGATAGACACAGAAAATTTTGCGCATAACCTTAAAGGGATGCAGCCTCGCATCGAGACCTTTGTCTCCCACAAAGATTTTTCCGGTATCCATCTTCGTATGTCCAACATCTCACGCGGTGGACTTCGCTGGAGTGAACGCCATGAAGATTTTCGTACCGAGATCAAATCACTGATGATCACTCAAGAGGGGAAAAATGCCATCATTATCCCCGATGGCGCTAAAGGCGGTTTTGTCATCCACCGTGAAAAAAGTGAGATCTCTAAAGAGTTTTTTAAAGAGATCTACTCCTGTTTTATCAATAACCTGCTTGACTTGGTCGACGACCGTGTTGATGGCGAAGTGGTACGCAACAAAGAGATCATCGCCTATGATGATGAAGACCCCTACTTTGTCGTCGCGGCCGACAAAGGAACAGCAGCTATGAGTGATATCGCCAATGCCATTGCAATTGAGCGAAACTTCTGGCTTGGGGATGCCTTTGCCAGTGGCGGCTCCAACGGTTTTGGCCACAAAGAGCTCGGTATTACAGCCAAAGGTTCACTCAAGTCAACCGAACGCTTCTTTTTAGAAAAAGGGGTCAACTTCAGAGAAGAGAGTATCTCAGTTGTCGGGATCGGTTCGATGAACGGCGACGTCTTTGGAAATGGTTTGTTAGAGTCCAAACACTTTAGACTTCTAGGTGCTATCTCGCATAAAGAGATCTTTATCGATCCTGATCCTATCCCTGCGACTTCTTATGAAGAGAGACAACGCCTATTTATCGCTAAAGACGGTTCATGGAGCGCTTATAACCGTGCGCTGATCTCCAAAGGCGGCGGTGTATTTTTACGCAGCGACAAAGCAATAGAGCTGAGTCCGGAGATGCAAGCAATGCTTCGTACGCAAAAGCATGTGATGAGCGGTGAAGATCTTGCAAAAGCACTTTTATGTATGAAAGTCGACCTTCTTTTCAATGGCGGTGTCGGGACCTATGTCAAACACTCCGAAGAGAGCAATCTGGATCTTGGTGACAAGCAGAATGAGGCAGTCCGTGTTGATGCGACTGAACTCCGATGTGGGATTGTCTGTGAAGGCGGTAATCTCGGATTTACACAAAGAGCCCGTATTGAGTACGCGGTCGGAGGCGGTAAGATCAATATTGACGGTATTGACAATGCGGCTGGTGTGGATACCTCAGATCATGAGGTCAACCTAAAGATCCTGCTTAACATCCTCAAAGAGAAAGGGCTGATCAACGAAAAAGAGAGTCGAGACACCCTGCAATCATTGACTCAGCAGGTTGTCAATATGGTCTTGTGGAGCAACTATCGTCAGGCACTCGCCATTTCGCGTGATCAAGCGCTTAGTCGTCTTTACCCTAATGACTTTAACAGCACCATTGATATCTTGAGTGAGAACATCGAAGCGTTTAATCGTAGAGATTTCTTTATCCCCAAAACAGAAAATATAAAAAGCATTTTGACCAAGGATGGTGCAATCGTCAGACCTGTCCTCTCCTCGCTGCTCTCTTATTCCAAGATATTTGTTAAAAAGTTGCTGCTCGATAGCACTTTAATTGACGAAGAGTACAGTGTCGACTTTCTGTACAAATATTTTCCAAAATCTTTTGTCAGTGTTTATGAACACGAGGTCAAATCCCATCCGCTTAGAAGACAGATCATCGCCACTGTCATTGCAGACACCATTATCAATCTGCAGGGTGCCAGTTTTGTTCACGACTATAACCAGATAGGCCAAGAAAAGTTCTTGAATAAGATCAAGTCCTACCTTATCGGTAACAACCTTTTTGGCGCCAACGATATACGTTTTGAGATATTTCGACACGATTACAGCATGCCGCTTAGGACACAATATGAGCTTTTGAGTAAGATTGAAAGAACACTCACCTTTTCAACCAAGTGGATGTTGAACTACCTCGACTCCGAACAGATCGATTCTGCCCATATCCTTGACTATAAAGATCGTCTATATACACTTCTAAACACACTAGACACTGATGAGATCGATCAAGAACTAGTCGCTGACAATGAACATTTTAACCGCTTTTTCACCACCATCGACTACCTTCGCTTTGCAGTTGCTGCTATTGTCATCAAAGAGCATACCGACAACACTTTTGAAAGTGTTGCCAACCTTTTTTACCTTATCTTCCGCCAGATGAAGATCATGAAACTGCTGAAAATCCTCGATGACCTTAAGATCAATGAAGATGCCGATCGGGAAATCAAAGCACAGATGCTTCACTACATCGAATTTATTGTTGTCAACCTCACACAAAAGATCTTAAGCTTTCAACGTGCTGGCGAATCACCGCAAGAGGCCTTTGAAAACTACCTAGACAGTGATACTCCTCACTTTGAAAAAACAGTAGCACAGATAGATAAGCTACTTAGCGAAGAACATAAAGAGGTGAAAGAGGTCGTGATTACTATTAATCAGTTAATGGTGATGGCGTTATAGATGCTTCGCATCAGTGCTAAGTGCTAAGAAAGATGGCGAAGCTCATCTTAATACAGACTAAACTTGAAAATTTCAGATTTGGTGTAGATTGTGTTTAACTCAGACCGATAGCGTGCTAGTGCACGTGGAGTGTCTGAGTTAGACGCAAGATGCGCCGAAGCTAGGACTTGAGAATGTGGTTTGCTATTGCAAAACCATGGTTAAGGCCTAAGGCTATAGAACCCCCACTCTCCTGAGTAATATCCCCTGCCACATAAAGCCCTTCAACATTACTCATATAGTTATCATCATGCACCGGTTTACCATCTTCGATCCCAATACCTGAAGAGGTCAAAAAGGCACTTGGTGTCGTCCCGCCAATAGCGTAGATGACCCTGTCATAACTCTCAGCTTCACCTTCATCCAGCACGACTCTGACCTTGCCATCATCATCTTCAAGCGTCAAAATGTTGACACCAAGAATCGCTCTAACAGTTCCCTTTTCCAAAGCATCAGCAATATCTTTTTGGTTAGTCGGGTTAGCACGGCGGAAGTTCTCACGGCGGTAACAGATACTCACCTCATTTTTATGGGCAAGATCAACCGCGTACTCTATCGCAGAGTCGCCGCCGCCGACAACCATCACCTTCTCATCTAGAGAGCAGCTCTCAAGTCTATACGCCACCTGCTTTTTAATGCCACTTGGTATCTTATAGACCGGT
>JAUWLG010000044.1 GCA_030613795.1 Helicobacteraceae bacterium | reverse complement strand
GGTACTTCGTACATCTGCTTTGGTTCCGAGCTTAAAAAAGCCAAGAAATTGGCTTTTTCTTAACAGCTCTCAAGTTGTAGATTTCGAGGAAACATCGCTTCGCGAGCGGTACCCTTGTTTTGGTGTAGATTGTGTTTAACTCAGACCGATAGCGTGCTAGTGCACGATATCTCAAGCAAACATACTAAATGTATGTTTAGTAAAGAGTAAAGTTACATCAATGATGCAAGATAGCCAAGGGGCTAGACCCTATGCCGAAGCTACATCTTTTTAATGGGCGTCGTAGATATCTTTTCTTGGAAAGATGAATGTTGTATGACGATCAACAACGATTCGCTCTTTCTCATCCATAGCATAAGCACGGATAGTAATAGGAATAATCGTATCTTTAGATGCATCATCAACGATCAACTCATCTGTATAAAGGATGACCACTTTTTTCTTTTTAGTGCCTGGACGAGCTGTGAATGGCTCTGTCGGTTTAGCGATCTTGATCTTGCCTTCATAACCAGCCGGAGCGATGACATCAAAGTAGAACTTATGGTCTTTGTTCTCCGTATTTTGTAACAAGAAGACATAGGCATTATCAACACGTTTGCTCTCTGACATCTCTGTAATACTATAAAGACGGCTCTCTTTATTGATATTTAGAAGCATGTTCTCTTTTGTTGTACTCATAAATCCTAAGATGCCCATAATAACTAGAAGGATAGCAGCATAACCAAGTACTTTTGGACGGAAGTAACTTGTCTTACCGCCTTGATGAATGACCTCTTTGTCACTTGACCAACGCACAAGGGACTCTTTACCCAATTTACCCATAACAGTTGTACAAGCATCCACACACTCTAGACAGTTAATACACTCTAACTGCAGACCTTGACGGATATCGATGTGTGTCGGACAGACTGTGACACATGACTCACATGCGGTACATTCAGACGCAGGCTCTGCTGCACGGATATCTTGCTCTTTAGAGAAAAGTTTTGTATGGTCATTGTAGATCTTACCACCACGATGCGGATCATAGATCGCCATGACCGTATCGTCATCATACAGCACCGACTGAACACGTGAATAGGGACAGACATAGATACAGAAGTTCTCTTTGATCATCACAATATCAGCCACCAAGAAAGCGACAATACCCAGCAGTGAACCGACTAAGATCATGTGGTCCATCGGGTGTGCCATATAGGCTATAAAGTCTTCCGGCGGAACAAAGTACCATAAAAAGTCAGCTGCTGCAACCGTCGCTAAAAGCGTCCACAGAAGAATAGCGATCACTTTTTTGACCTGGTTCTCAACCTTAGACATATCCGGATCATTTTGCTTGTTCTTAATACGCTTTCGCAGGCCTAAGATCTTCGTCTCGATCAGGTCACGATAGATGACACGGAAGATCGTCTGAGGACACATCCATCCACAGAAGACACGACCGCCGACAACCGTCAAGCCAAAGATACCGATAAAAAGGATCATTAAGATAAACGGCATCAGATACATCTCTTGCATGTCAAACTGAACAAAAGCAAGGTGCAGTTTCAGCTTGTCAAATGAGAGCAAAAAGAGGTGATTTCCACCAACAGTGATCCACGGTGCGATCAACGAAAATGCAGTCATAAGAATATAGAACCAGTAACGTTTTATACGTAAAGGAACCCACCCTTTTAAATAATCTTTTGTCGATTTTTTCTCGACAACAGCAGCTTCACTCATACCTTTAACTCCTCTTTAATAGTTTCTGAATGGGGACAGACTATCGTGTCTATCACTTTCTCTTCGGCATCAACGGGAACGTCCAAAGTGACAAGACCTTTTGCCACCTCTTTAAGTTCACGCGACTCGATGTAGTCTTTTAACGAACTACGGCTAACACTCATCTCGCGTGCCATTGCACTGACACTGACGTTGTTACGAATGTAACCGATGATCTGATCCAGATACGGATCGAACTTGGACGAAGAGCGGCTCCCTTTTGGACGACCGATCATCTTCTTCTCTCTACTCTCCAACACCTGACGCAACTGATCGATGAGACCTAGGACCAGCATCACATCACTCTTCTGATCGATCACAACACCGGCATTGATCACATGAAGACGCATATTGTTTTTCAAAAGACAGGCGACCATCTGTAAAAGATCTGTAATATTACTGCTCAATACCCATATATCTGATATAAGCAGGTCTCTATTTTGGTTGCTCTTAAAAAACTTTACGACCGCTTCACGCGCATCAAGGGTGTTGTTCTGCGAGGTGTGGTCTACAAATTCATCTAATATCTCAATGTCACTTGCTTGCGCATAAGCATTAATGCTCTTAAGCTGCTCAAAAGCGCCGTCAAAATATTTATCTGGGCGGATATAACTAATAGCCATTGACGAATAAACCTCCCGTTTTTTTATTTTCATCATCATTATAGGGTGTATTGACGTTAAAAGTCAATACTATTTATATTATTTTCGTCATTTTTGAGCTTTATTGGTAATTTGTGATTATTTTGTGATATTGGGAAGGCCCTAAACATATGAAAGGGCTCAACTTGCAATTAGTTTGCCTTCTAAAAGTAACAGTGGGGTATAATATTTTAATTATATTTCAAAGATGGAGAGGGTTTGAACAGCTTATTTATCGAATTTCGCGACCCACTGTTTGGCATCATCATCTTCTTCTCCCTTATCTTTGTGATCGCACTTATCTCCTACTGGTGGAGGCGATTTAAGAGCAAAGAGGACTCACACTATCTTAACAGTTTTCTTAATGTCTTTAACTCGATGCCGACAGAACAGGAGTTGAAGACCCTGATGACTTCAGAGGCGATCTCTGACAAATCGGCTCTTATCATGGCACAGACCTACCATCAAAACGGTGATTATGAGAAGTGTATCGAGATCTACCTCATTATGCTTGAGATGCAAAAAGATCCTAATGAGAAAAAAGAGACCCTCTACCTTTTGGGAAAGACCTACTTTAAAGCAGGGTTTTTAGAACGCTCCCAAGAGATCTTCTTACAGATCCTCAAGCAGTTCCCTAGAACACCTAAAGCACTTCGTTATCTGCTGATCATCTATGAAAAAATGCATCAATTCGACAAGGCCCTGGAAGTTCTGGAACCTCTTGATGAACTGGGTATTGATAATAAAAAAGACCGTATCTACTTGCAAGCTGTCTCTATTATTCGCAGTGCACAATACGGCGTTGATGAAAAAGCGCAGCTGTTGTTGGCACTCTATCAAGAACATCATCTCTTAAGCTACCTGATCTTTGAGTATCTCTTTCGTTTTACACCGGATCTGGCATGGAAGAACCTTGATCTTGGCGAGTCCGAACGCATCCTCGATATACTCTGGAATGCACGTGAGGCTGAGGCTAATTTAGATATAATTTCGTCTAACAGTTATCTGCGTGAGCTCTTTAGTGCTAAGGGAACAGAACTCTTGACCCAAGAGAGCAGTATCTTTGAGTTTGATGTACTGATCAAGCTAAACATGGCGGACCAAAGCGGTGCGACCTTGCAGTTTGACTACCTTTGCAGTGAATGTAAACAGATCTATCCATTTAGCTTTCACAGATGCCCAAACTGCCACAGTATCGACTCGGTCGTCACCGAAGCACTTTTAACAAAGGATCACTTTGAAGCAAATAACTCTCTTCAGTGATGGCAGTGCCCTTGGAAACCCCGGACCCGGAGGTTACGGAACGATCTTACGTTATAACGGAAAAGAGCGTGTGTTAAGCGGGGGCGAGGCCCACACCACCAACAACCGTATGGAGCTGCTTGGTGTTATTGAAGGTTTGAGAGCGCTCAAAGAACCTTGTGAAGTCGAGGTGATCTCAGACTCCTCTTATGTGGTCAAAGGGATCAATGAGTGGTTGGTCAACTGGATCAAGCGTGACTTTAAAAAAGTCAAAAACCCTGACCTTTGGCATGAGTACGTCAAAGTGTCTGAGCAACACAGTGTTGTTGGCACTTGGGTCGAAGGACATGCAGGGCATGAAGAGAATGAGCGATGTGATGATATTGCACGTTCAAAAGCCGAAGAGTTTAAAGCGGCACTATAAATTTTTGAAAGGTTACAAATGGAAGAGATAAAAAAACTGGAAGATCGACTTAACTACTGTTTTGAAAACAAAAAGCTCATTATTGAAGCGCTGACACATAAAAGTTACAAACAGCCCTACAATAATGAACGTTTAGAGTTTTTGGGAGATGCGGTACTTGACCTCATTGTAGGACAATACCTTTTTGAGAATTTTCCCAGTCATGATGAAGGCAAGCTCTCAAAGATGCGGGCATCACTTGTCAACGAGGAGGGTTTTACACGTCTTGCCAAGCATATCGGTTTGGGAGAGCAGCTCTTTTTGTCCAATGCCGAAGAGAACAACGGAGGGCGATCTAAACCATCTTTGCTCTCAAATGCCTTTGAAGCCATCATCGGAGCGCTCTACCTTGAAGCAGGACTGGATCGAGCAAGGGAGATCAGCATCAAACTCTTAGAAGAGGTGCACCCTGACATCTCCCTTGACACCCTCTTTAAAGATTATAAAACAACACTCCAAGAGATGACCCAGGCTCTATTTGGCACAACACCGGAGTACAAACTAGTCGGCTCTCACGGTCCTGACCATAAAAAAGAGTTTGAGATCGCTGTCATTGTTGATGGCAAAGAGTATGCCCGTGCCAGCGGAAAAAGCAAAAAAGTGGCGCAGCAAGAGGCTGCGAACATCGCACTTTCACTATTAAACAAGGGTGACTTATGAACCGTTTCGGAATCCGTTTTAGCTTCTCGACATTTGGTGAATCACACGGCAAGGCAATTGGCTGTCTGATTGACGGTGTACCGGCAGGACTGACCATCGATGAAGCCTATATCCAAGCACAACTTGACCGTCGCAAACCCGGTCAAAATGAGTACGCTACTGCACGTAAAGAGGCAGATAAGGTTGAGATCTTAAGCGGTATATTCGAAGGTCTTAGTACCGGTACCCCTATTGCGATGGTCATCTATAACACCAACCAAAAGTCTAAAGACTATACCAACATCAAAGACACCTTTCGTCCCGGTCATGCTGACTTTACCTACTGGCACAAATACGGCATCCGTGACTACCGCGGCGGCGGACGTTCATCAGCACGCGAAACAGCAGCACGCGTAGCCGCCGGTGCTGTTGCAAAGATGATGCTAAATGAACTTGGTATCACTGTAGAGAGCGGTATCACTGAGATCGCAGGTATTCAGGCTCAGACATTGGATTATAGCTATGTTGCAGGCAGTGAGATCTACGCGCTAGACAAAAATGTGGAACAGGCACAAAAAGATGCTATTTTAGAGGCAAAAAACCGTCATGATTCTGTCGGCGGCGTTGCACAGATCAAGATGAGCAATCTTCCTATCGGTCTTGGTGAGCCTCTATACTATAAACTTGACGGGGTACTTGCTGAAGCAATGATGGGTATCAATGCAGTCAAAGCTGTTGAGATCGGTGACGGTGCAGAAAGTGCCAGAGCCTTTGGTTCAACCAACAACGACCCCATTCGCAATGCCGGTTTTGAATCTAACCATGCTGGAGGTATCTTAGGTGGTATCAGCAACGGTGAAGAGGTACGTGTCAATGTCTACTTTAAACCGACACCGTCTATTTTTATGAAACAACATACTACAACGACAAAAGATGAAGAGGTAGACTTTGCCCTCAAAGGGCGTCACGATCCTTGTGTTGCTATTCGCGGGTCTGTTGTCGCTGAAGCGATGGCGGCGCTTGTTGTGGCTGACATGGTCCTTCTTAATATGGGTCGGACTATGGATGGCGTCAAGGGTTACTACAAAGCGTAAGGCTTTGCCTCTCCCTTTTTTTTCTTGGACCCGCTAAGGCATTTTCACTTTAACCTACATTTCTTTACACCCTAACTTTTTTAATTACTTCATATCACTAGGATGTTACTTTTTCTTCTTGCTCGCTCAAGAAGAAAACCTAACGAAAAAGAAGAAGAGCGATGACGGGTACAGTTACAGTCAGAAGTATCAAATGTTCGGAATCACGAAATCCCTCCGGCTACAGTCACTGTACCTTGACGTAGCCATTAGTCGACAATACTCAAACTGAGTCAAAAGCGCAAGCTTTTAAATTTAAATCCATGCGTTACCGCTTGCTCTTTATCGTGGCATCTGCAAAGCTGACTGGAGGGAGAGAGTGACCGTAAAAAAACGGCTTTGTTTGAGCATAGCGAGTTAGTCGTTTTTAGGGAATGAACGAGTGGAAAGAAGGTACCTGATAGCTATCGAGCTTGAAGCAGTCACGAGCGGTTTTTCGTTTCCTTTTTGCCGAAACAAAAAGGAAAGAGTGTAGTCAATTCAGTCCAAACATTAAGTGAATATCAAGAAGTTTAAAACGCTTATAGATTCTCATCGACAAAATTATTGAAAGGTTACTAATTGAATACCTACAAACCTACTTTTTGTGTGTCAAAGTAGGCGTAGTTGTTTTATCTAATGCATCCAAGAGGTGCTGTTCACGCTCTTCCGAGAGCTTTCCACTGGCAATAGTGTCAAGAATCTTCTCCGCCATATGCATCTGCATCTCTTTCTCTTTGAGATACATCTCATTGTGCATCTGCTCTTCATGCATCTTTAGCTTGTCTTTACGATACTTTCTAAAGGTATAAAAAGCGAGTGAGGCAAAGATGATGATAGCAAAAGCCAGGATAAGCAGCGTACTATTTTTATATGCGTACTCACTCTCTTGCACAAAGGTAGAAAGGTTATGTTCTTTAATCGCCATCTCATTTTGTGTCTTTAATTCAGCAAGCTTGGTATTCTGCTCCATCTTTTGAAGCTCTACGTCACGCTCTTTGTTGATCTTCGCGATCTCTTTTTGCGTCTCGGCTTCTATAGCCGCAATGGTGACCGCACTGTCTTTTTGTTTATATGGGACGGTATACACTCGCTTTTGGTCAGCAGGTTTTTCTCCCATCATGTAAGGGCTTTGACGATTATCATTGCCACATCCGGCAATAAAGAACAGAGTGACAATAAGTATTAAGAGGTTAATTGACTGTTTCATTAGAGATATTCTACACAAGTACGGTAAATACTTTCTCCCTAGTAACCCAAGTTTTGGGTTACAGGTTTTTGTCAAACCAGTTTGCCACCTCACTACGAATAGTATGACGGAGTTGCATTCCAGCAACAAAGTCTGTGTATTTCGCTTTTTGCAACAGAGAGACTAAGGCATTACGGCGTTTCGACAGAAACGGGTGGTCGATCTGATGCGGATCGCCCATGATCACCAAGCGGGTCTCATTCCCCATACGTGTACCTATCAATTTCAAGGTCGCATTGGTCATATTTTGCGCTTCATCGATGATGACAAATTTGCGCGTGATGGTTGTTCCGCGCATATGGGCAATATCCATCACTTCAATATTGTACTTAGCCATAAACTGCTCTGTCGCATTTTCACGTTTTGTCGAGCTGATATTACCGGTATACTCGATCTGTGCATCGATAGAGTGTTTCGTTTGATGTTCAATAGTAAAATTTATGGCAGAGTAGAGCGGATACATAAAATAGCCCAGTTTCTGTTCCTGATCCCCTTTCCGGTACCCGAGTTCCGCCTGTGGATCACTTGAGGTTACCGTATTTCGTGCATAGACTATTCCCTCTACAATGCCCTCTTTTACCAACTCCAAGCCCGCTTGCAGAGCAATCAAGGTCTTTCCGGAACCGGTCGATCCGCCGACAGCGGTCACACTATTGTGCGGATGGGTCAGGATAGAGTAATAAAACTTTTGCTCCAGGTTGATAGGACGAATAAGATCTTCATCAAAATACTCGCCAAAACGTTTATCAAAATCACACCACTCCAAGCTCTTATTCATCGTCATCGCATAACGCTGAATACCCGTTTCATAGATCTCATTTTGTTCACTTTGTGCTTTTTCAATAAAAGTGATCTGCTCAAAATCATGATGCTCATCCTCATCATCGATAAGTGGTTCATCGTCATAGTAATAACAGTGTGCAAACTCTATGGCATCAACATTTTCCACACGCGAATTTCGAATACTTTCTGAAGCGACCCCTTGTACTTCTGCCGCGATCTTAAATGAGATATCATTGGTCAACAGCGTTAAACCGTAATCCTTAGCGATCTCTGCAATCTTCGCATCATTAAGCCCTTTGGCCTCACTATAGGTACGATCCATACGGTAATCACTGCGATAGACAATGTAAAGCGGTATCTCATTATCAAAATCATGGTTGCCTATAAGTGATGGTTCAAACGGCAAAACCAACCGATAATAGAGATCATCTTTACACGCTTCAGTGCTCAAACAATGTTTAA
>JAUWLG010000212.1 GCA_030613795.1 Helicobacteraceae bacterium | reverse complement strand
GCAAAGTCTGATCGATTCAAACTAAAGCCTCTTTCCCGATCCTCGGTCACCATTTGACGAAGGAGGGGAAGTGAGGTCGGGTAGGGAGGTGATGATCGATCCAGGGCAACACCCGAGTAGAGATCAGTGAGTTGTCCGTCTGTGAGTCCTGTCAGCAATGAGCGGCCGGCAGCCACCGTATGGCAGGCAAACCTGCTGCCAATGGGCACGTTAACAGAGAGTTTTTGAGGGGACGGGGCTCGGTAGAGATAGATAGCCTGCAACCCGTCTCTAATTGCCAGGTGACAGGAAGAACTGGACTCATCTCTTAAATCTAAAAGGTAGGGTGCGGCAATCTGGACAATTTCTCTTGAAGCCAGGTAGATAAAGCCGCGAGACAGGACCATCGAGCCAAGTTCATAACTGTTTCGCTCTATTTTTTTTAGATACTTCAGCTCGGTCAAGGTGACTACGGTTCTGTATATTGAGGAGACGCTTACCCCAAGTCCTTCGGCAAAATCGTTTATGGTGAGTACCCTGTCTTCACCGGAGAACATTTCAAGGATCTGCAAGCCTCTCGTTAATGCGGGAACCAGATATGAGTCGCTGTCTTTTTTGCCATTTTTCCTATTCGTCATTGTGAATAAACCTGTAAAAAATCATTAATCGGAATCTATTTGCCAGTAATAATCTGCTGAGGTATATATTCTAAATAAATGTTCTAAAATTTGCTATTAATATTTTACTGGTGAAAAAAACTTTTAAAACATGCGACTGGAGAAAATCAGCCCTGGTAAACGGGAAGAAAGCCGGGATTCTTTTCAATACCCCCTCGGAGTCTGTCGCTTACCTGAGGGGTATAAGTGCCTTGGTGGTATCTTTAAGTTTCTAATTTTACTACACTCTCCAGATTTCTTGTTTTTTGTGACGGACTTTCTTGAGTAAGGCACTAATCAATTGTCTTTCGGGGAGTATGTTGGTTCTGATTATTGATCAGATAGCTGTAGATCTCCCGGGAGCCGTTTATACCTCTGTTGCGCATTTCCTGAAAATCGGCATGGAGGATTTGCAGAGTCTTTGCAGAGTAGGTTTCGAGCTCACCACGGGCATAGTTTTTAAAAGAAACAAGCTGTCTCTCATCATCGTCTCCCTCAAGCGGCCTGGCTTTTCCTTTAAAAGTTGGGTGGTTTTCCAACATTTCTTTCTGCCAATCAAGTTGGACCTGTAAAACCTTATCAAGAAAAGGAGAGTCATTTTGTCCTGGAATAAGCCCTTGGATGAAGGCATATTTTATCGTCATCAGATTTACGCCTTCATTTTGGGCCCCAACAAGATCCTGATAAAAACTCACAAGGGCCGCCTCGGACCAGATTGAAAACTGCGCTCTTCTATGCAGAGAAAACGCTTGGGGATTATCCTGACAATTCCCCTGTCCGTCACTGGGAACAGCAAGAAACATTTGTAACTCGATTGCTATAATTTTGTCGATAATTTCTCTAGAGTCGCTCATGGTGTTTGAGATGTCGGGATGGTTTAGCAATTATTTTTACGAAGGTGAATGGGCTTTTTAGCTTCACATCGTTATCACTAACTCCCTATTTGTACGGCAAGTCCCATCTTTTTCAAGATAGCCGCTTTGTCGAGCAAATCGCTTTCCTTTAAGGAACCAAGGTGTTCCAGGGTATAGGGGATGGACAGTCGTTGGTACGTTTCAATTCCCAGCCGGTGATAAGGGAGGAGTTGAATTTCTTTTAATTTAACGAGGTCTTGACAAAACCTGCCCATGGCAATGATGTTTTCATTGCATTGGAGTCATTGGAGTCATTGGAGTCATTGAGAGTCGGAATGACAGGCATACGGACTATCAGGTTAAATTTTCCGGGACTTTCGTCAAGCTGTTTCAAGTTCTTGAGGATTGATAAATTGCTCACTCCGGTTATCTTTTCATGGGTCTCATTGTCCATATGTTTGAGATCAAAGAAAACCGTATCCAAAAAAGGAAGAGCTTTTTCAATATTTTTCCAGTGGGTGAAACCACTGGTTTCTATGGCTGTATTCATCCCAAGCATGATACAGTCTTCTAGGAGCTCACAGAGGAAATCAGGTTGTAAAAAAGGTTCTCCGCCGCTTATGGTGACCCCGCCGCCGGAGTGGAAATAGAAGAGAGAGTCTTTTTCCAACTCTTTGACAATTTCCTGTACCGAGCATATGCGATGCGGGACCCCGGTAAACACTCTTCCATACACACCCGGCAATCAGTACATTTGCTCATGTCCGTAATAAAGATATCGCCATCTTCGTGATAGCGGATCGCGTTTTCCGGGCAACTCTCTACACAGGTGAAACAATGGGTGCAGCTGTCTTTATGGTTGCCGAAATTTGTCTCCACATGGTGGGACTCCGGTGTGGAGCACCACATGCAGCGCAAAGGGCAGCCCTTGAGAAAAACTACGGTGCGTAAACCATCCCCATCAAAAGAGGATAGTTTTTCTATTCGCAGGATTCGACCTTCAGACATTCTTTCCCCCGGGTATTGTTAAAATAGTGACAGCCCGATTGGTATCGGGCTGTCGGGGATGAATCGTTTTACGGAATAAGACTCAATCGATCAAGAACAGCCGGCAGCAACTCTCTGCTCGCCAAACGACTCCTGCTCGGTTCTATCGATGATCTCATCCTGGACCTCTGGACACAGTTCTACGAAATATGCTGTGTAGCCGGCAACCCGGATCAATAAATCCTTATAATCGTCAGGTTCCTGTTGTGCCTTTTTGAGGGTCTCTTTATCCACAACGTTAAACTGGGCATGGTACACGCCAAGCGAACATGCGCTCTTTAGGAGTGACATGAGGTGCACGGTACCGCGTTGGTCTTTCATTAACTCCGGAGAGAGTTTCATATTCAAGAGGGTGCCCGAGGCAAAAAGGTCGTGGGGAATCTTGGCCACGGATTTTAGTACGGCGCTCGCTCCGTTGATATCGGTGCCTCCTGTCGGACTGAGACCATCAGTCAGGGTTGTCCAGGCTTTTCTGCCAGAGGGCAGTGCGCCAACCTTTTGTCCAAGAGGGACATGCGCGGTAAACGGCAAGATACCGGTCATGAGTTTGCCGTACATGGAATCACAATCGTTGGTGTTGATGGCGATGTAGGACAACATTTCAGCGGCAACGGAATCAGGGCCGGAGAGGTCGTTGCCGTATTTTTCCGCCTCAAGACATTTCTTTTGAATTGATTCAAATCCTTCAAAATCAACAGCCAATGCCTTGAGAAGCTGCTCCATTGAAATGCTTTGTTTTTCAAAAACCAACTCTTTCACCGTGGAGATGGAATTGATAAAGTCGGCGACGCCATCGTAAATGATGCCGTTGCCGCAATCATATTTGGTGCCGCCGTGGGTGTAGTCGGTTGCGGTATCAATACAATTTCTAAAGGCCAGAGACATGAAGGGTACAGGGCGATCATCCCAAACCTCATCGAGGATGTTGTTCGTCTTTACAAGTTGGTCAAGGATAAAGTCGATCTGCTTTTTTATGGCATCGGCGAAATTTAGCAGTTGGAAGGTTGTGTGAGTCTGAAAAAATTTATATATAAAAATATAAAACCATATATAAAATAATATGCAGAAAAAAACAATTTATTTCGAATAAAGATTGACAGAAGTTAAATAATATTTAAATTCAAAGTCAAGCAGCATGAAGTTCAATTAAAAAATA
>JAUWLG010000014.1 GCA_030613795.1 Helicobacteraceae bacterium | reverse complement strand
ACCGTACTTTCAGCTCTTGTATGAGTAAACATGTCAAACCCGTTGAGACCAAGACCAAGTTTGTCATCTTGATGCACCCCAAAGAGTTTCAAAAAGTCAAAAATGGCACAGGGCATCTTACCCATCTCTCCCTGCCAAATTCTGAGCTCTATATCGGTGTTGATTTCAGAGAACATCAACGTGTTAATGCCCTTATAGATGATAGCAATAACCTCTGTTACGTGCTCTATCCAGATGAGAACAGCCACAATCTCAATGAGCAAAGAATAGATAACGAGGGCAAACAGATCGTCATCTTTATTATCGACGCGACATGGAGTACGGCACAAAAACTGCTAAACGTCTCGACAAATTTACAAGCCTTGCCTAAGCTGAGCTTTACCCATACAAAAAGCTCACAGTTTCAGATCAAAGAGCAGCCAGAAGCGTACTGCCTCTCAACTATAGAATCGACCTTGACGATCTTGGAGTTGTTAAATGAGCATAAGATGGAGAGAGTAGAGAAAGAGGCGTTTGAGAGCTTCTTGGACCCTTTTAAGGCAATGATAAAGTATCAGATAGGGTGTATATCGGAGTCTAAAAGCAGTCACAAAAATGCAGTGCGGTTTAAGAGGCGAGACGCCTGATTTTAAATTAAAAATTTCAAAGCGAAAGGTTTTTACAACTCTTCTTCACCTTCAATTTCACCAAAGAGTTCAGAAGCGTCTACCTGTTGTTCAGCTTTTTTAAACTTCTCATCTTCGACCTTTGCGAACTCCTCTTCAACGTACTCTATAAACTCTTCGATATCGATATCTTCTTTGTAGATATCTTTGTAATACATACAGATCTTGACAAATTCGTCTGAACAGCCAAAGTCTTTGAGTCTCTTTTCTAGATCTTTTTCGAGTGACATTTAACTCTCCTTTTTCGCAAAAATATGAAGATATCCAAAGTAGTGGATCAATTTTAGATTTTTTTCTATATCTATTTTGGATGAGAGTGTTAAAAGGTACTCTTTAAATGCTGCATCATCCAGGTCGCCCAAATACACGGTATTTTGTGCATTTTCCCCGGTGAAGTAGATGATGTGGTGTGTTGTAGTGCTAGTGTCTTTGAACCATAATTTCATGGATAGGATTTTAGCAAAAAATCAATCAATAACAGCCCCAAATTTGTCATTCCCGCGAATACGGGAATCCACGACTTGATCTGTCATGGCAATTGGACAGGTAGATTCACCAAAGGTACTTCGTTCCACTCACCCGCCTTCGCGGGAATGAAGGTGAGCTGGGTCTGCTCCTTGGGTGTCACCACCTTTCTTTCCTTTTTCTTCCTTCCACATCAGCCGAAGGTGCACCCATTTCCTATTTACGATTTACCATTTACGGCACCAAAGGTGTTTTATTCGTACTTCCAAAGCTCATATTTTTTCCATATACCTGGTGCATATTTACATCCATTATCAAACGCTAGTTGTATATAAGGTGCGGCTTTTTTAAATGACTGTAAAACACCTTCACCCTTACAATACATTAGACCTATTTGGGCATAAGCTTTTGCGTGCTCTTGTTCTGCAGCTTGTTTATACCAGTACATTGCCTTATGATGGTTCTTTTCAACACCTTTACCCTCATAAAAAATTGTTGCAATACTGTACTGTGCTTTGACATTGCCGTCTTTTGCGTATGGTTTCCATAACTCAACAGCCATTTTATAGTCACCAGCTTTATAGGCGTCAACACCTTTATTATAGTTGTTGGCTGAGAGCAGAGAAGCGGTAAAGAGTAGTGATAAGAAGATGTTTTTCATAAAAATCCTTTTCATAATAATATATAAATCAAACATAAATAAAACTTATCCAATGTAAAAAGGAGATAATAAATCTTTGATAATTGTTTAGATAAGTTTTAATTATTTTAAACGGAGGCAGTGTCCTGTTTTTACACATCGCTATGGACAGATGGCAGTATTTTATAAAAAAAACCTATATATCAAAGAGTTATCACATATACTAAGCGCTTAATAAGGACAAAGAATGAACAAATTTTTAGTACTGCTACTCCCATTTTCATTGATGGCATTGACCATGGAAGAGATGGTTCAAGAGACACTTGACAAAAACCCAAATATGCAAAAAGATATTGGCAGCTACCGTGCTGTCAAGTATGATCTTGACAAGGCCGAGTCAGGTTGGAAGCCAAATGTTGATTTTAGAGCGGATGTCGGTTATGAAAATACTGATAAATCGTATGTACAGACGAATAATCAGGCACTTGATACAAGCAGTGATCTTGTGCGAAACTCAGCAAGTATTGTGGCGACTGAGAACCTTTTTGAAGGTTTTGCGACAGAGTATGACATCAAAGAGCAGAAGAGCCGTATTTTGTCTGCGCGTTTTAATACACTTCAAAATGCTAACTCTCTAGCGCTTCGTTCAAGTGAAGTCTACATCGACGTGCTTCGTCAAAAGTCGTTGTTAGATCTTTTCGAAGAGAATGTTAACAGTCATGAGCGTATCTACGGTCTTATTCGTGAAAAGACAGAAGCGGGTTCAGGCCGTCGCTCTGATGTTGAACAATCAGAAGGGCGTTTGGCACTGGCGTACTCAAATTACATTGCGCAGGTGAACAACTACCAAGACTCTATTGTCAACTTTGAGCGTGTTTACGGTGAAGCACTTACATCTTCATCTTTAGAACTGCCGCTTGCTCCGTCACTGCCTGCAGATACCTACAATGGTCTATGGACAATCGCGCAGCAGTACAATCCTACACTGTTGTTAGAGAGAGCAAACATCCAGGTCCAAGAAGCTCGTTACACAAAAGACAAGGGTAACTACTACCCATCTGTTGACTTGGAACTAGCTGCTGCAAGAGATGAGAATGTTCAAGGGTACGAGGGGACAAATACCAATGCACGTGGTATGTTGAAACTCTATTATAACCTTTACCGCGGTGGCTCAGATGAGGCGACCCGCCTGCAAAACCTTGAGTACATTACGGTTCAAAAAGAGAGTTTCAACGAACAGCAGCGCGCGGTTCGTGAAAAATTGAAGCTGGCATGGTTGGCACATCAGATCACATTTAGACAGATCCGTTGTATCCGCATGCATGTTGAGTACTCTAAAAAGACAGCAGAGTCATATGCGCAAGAGTATCAACTAGGCCGCCGCAGTATTGTTGACCTTCTCAATGCGGAACTTGAGTATAACGATGCACGTAAAGAACTTAAAAATGCACAGTCTGATGTGCTGTTCGCGCGTTTTCGCATCTTGGAGGCGATTGGCCTGTTGAACTATGCTCTTGCGACTAATGTTGAAGAGAAAATTGGGGCTGAGATCCCGCAAGATGTGACAATGAGCCTTCGTCAATTTAACAAAGTCGATCTTTACGGTGAAAACGAGAACAACATCGACATCAACAATATCTGTAAAGGTTCATATAAACCACTTGTGATCAAAGCGCCGGAACCAATCCCGGAAGTTATCCCGGTATCTTCAGACGACATCGCTATTGATGATGTTGTTGAGTATATGAAAGAGAGCAAGCCGGTTATTATGGACTCTCTGACGTTTGAGTCACAATCAGCGATCCTTTCTGAAGGTGGTAAAAAATACCTTGGTAAAATTGCAAAAGACCTGATCAAAAGTGATGAGTACATCTTGGAGATCTCTGGTCACACTGACAGTATTGGTACCGACACCTATAACCAAAAGCTTTCTGAACAGCGTGCAAACAGTGCTAAAAAAGCATTGATCGAAGCGGGTGTTAAGCCAGATACGGTTGTTGTAATCGGTGAAGGTGAACTAAGACCTATCGCTGACAATAACACTTCAGAAGGGCGTGCGATCAACCGTCGTATTGAGATGATCATGATCAAACGTGACCAATACGGAAATACGACTGAAACGAAGATTGACACCACTAAAGCGGTGCAGACTAACTAAGAGTGATGTCTAAACATACAGAGGTTGATCCCTTATTAGAGTGCTTGGTGATCTTCACCAAGATCCATCACCGTCCTTTCAGTGCTGAAGCCTTAACACATGGACTCCCTCTGCAAGAGGGGGAGTCCACTCCTACGCTTTTTTCGACTGATCCTTCCAAATCACTTTTTACAAGGGCAGCTAAACGTGCCGGATTCAGTTCAAAACTTGTTGAACGTTCACTTACTGATATCTCTGCCTTGGTCCTGCCCGTCATCTTACTGCTTAAAGATGGTGATGCCTGTGTTCTAGAAGAGATCGACAGAGAAAATGGCCGCGCAAAGGTCATCTTGCCTGAACTGCCTGATGCAGAGGAGTGGATAGATCTTGAAAAGCTGGAATCACTTTACATTGGGTTCAGCTATTTTGTCAAAAAAGAGCACCGTTTTAAACAGCACGACAAAAAGGTTCTCAATACCGACCATAAACATTGGTTCTGGAGCTCTATAAAGTATTCCAACTCTATCTATCGTGATGTTATCGTAGCTTCGTTTGTCATCAACCTTTTTGTACTGGCGGCACCACTCTTTACCATGAATGTTTATGACCGTGTTGTGCCAAACAACGCCATTGAGACGATGTGGGTCCTGGCGATCGGTATCCTGGTCATCTATGTCTTGGACATGATCTTGAAATTGCTCCGTACCTATCTGCTTGAGACGGCCGGTAAAAAGAGCGACATCATCATCTCATCAATTCTGTTTGAGAAGGTGATGAACCTTAAGATGTCGTCTCGTCCCAAGTCTGTTGGCTCTTTTGCAAACAATCTCAAAGAGTTTGAAAGTATTCGTAATTTCTTTACCTCCTCGACCATCTCAACACTCATAGACCTTCCTTTTGCACTTCTTTTTCTTGTTGTTGCCTATTATATAGGTGGGATGATCATAGTCGTACCTCTTGCTGTCATCACTATTATTATGCTTTACAGCTACATTGTCAAAGAGCCGCTGCGTAAAAGCATCGAAAGCACTTATGAAGCGTCTGCACATAAAAATGGTGTCTTGATCGAGAGTCTAATGAACCTGGAGACCATTAAGGTTCTGGGTGCAGACGGGCACTCACAATGGAACTGGGAAGAGTCAACCGGCGATATTGCGCATAAAGGGTTTAAGTCCAAGATCTTTTCGGCCTCTATTCAGACGGTGACTGCTTTTATGGTGCAGCTTAACACCGTTATTGTTCTTATTGTGGGCGTCTATATGATCGAAGATATGGCACTTACTATGGGTGGTCTTATCGCTTCCGTTATTTTGACCTCTCGCATTATTGCACCGATGGGGCAGTTGGCTGCCTTGCTTGCTAATTATGAACAGACAAAGACAGCCTACACCTCACTAAATGAGATCATGCAACTGCCGGTTGAAAGACCTGAAGATAAAGAGTTTATACACCGTGAGAACCTTCAGGGCAAGATCACCTTTAAAGATGTTGTGTTTAGTTATCCTGAGGAAGAGAAGCAGACACTCAAAGGGGTCTCTTTTACGATCAACCCGGGTGAACGTGTAGGGATCATCGGTAAGATCGGTTCAGGAAAATCGACCATTCAAAAACTGTTGCTGAAGCTTTATGAGCCTGACAGCGGTACGGTATTGATTGATGATATTGACCTGTCACAACTTGACCCGGCTGAACTTCGTCGTCAGACAAGTTACGTGCCGCAAGAGATCTCTCTTTTTAACACAACACTGCGTGCCAATATCGTCTATAAAAAACCGAGTGTCGGTAATGAAGCACTGCTTAAAGCGGCGCATATCGGTCTTGTCAGTGAATTTGTCAACCATCATCCACATGGGTTTAATATGGCCATAGGTGAGCAGGGAACAGGGCTTTCCGGTGGTCAAAAGCAGGCGGTTGGTATTGCAAGAGCATTTATCACCGAGACTCCGATGGTGATCTTGGATGAGCCCAGTAATGCGATGGACAGCAGCTCAGAAGCACTCTTGCTTAAGCGCCTTGACGAGGCGACAAAAGACAAGACGACCATCTTAGTGACACACAAGTCCTCTATGATGGCCTTAGTCGACAGACTGATCATCATCGATGACGGAAAAGTTGTGATGGATGGGCCTAAAGAGAAGGTTCTAACTGCATTGAAAGGGGGCAAAAATGGCTAACAAAAAGCCTGACTATTCCCAAGATGACCTGAAATACATGGCATCGCTGTCATCTGCAGTACTTCAGAAAAACTCCAGAGCTTCGCGTGTCATCATCTGGATGATCTTTGTCAGTGTCGCATGGCTCATTGTCTGGGCTTATTTTGCTAAGATCGATGAGCTCACTCGTGGTACAGGCAAGGTGATTCCTTCAAAACAGGTGCAGGTGATCCAAAACCTTGAGGGCGGGATCGTCTCGGAGATCTTGGTTGATGAGGGTGTGATCGTCGACAAAGGACAGGTGCTGCTGAAAATCGATGACACCTCTTTCTCCTCATCGTATGCGGAGAACAACTTACGCAACATGGAGCTTAAAGCTCAGGCAATGCGTTTGAAAGCAGAAGCTAGCGGTAAAGTGTGTAAGCCAGACAAGATCGTACAGATCGATGAAACGATGAGACCATTTATGGAGCATGAAAAGGCTCTTTATGCCTTAAATCAGAAACAGCTGTCTAAAAAACTCAACATCTTGAAAGAGCAGATAAACCAGCGTAAACATGAATTGACGGAGGCGCAGGCAAAGTATAAGCAACTGCAAGAAGACTATAAGCTCATTCAGCAAGAGGTGAAGATCACCAAGCCGCTTGTTGCAAAGGGTATTGTTTCTCAAGTGGAGTTTTTACAACTATCTCGTCAAGCGTCGGGCATTAGAGGTGAGATGAACAGTGTCAAACTCTCTATACCTCGTACACGTTCAACCATTAAAGAGGCTAAAAACAAGATGGCAGAGGCTGAACTTGACTTCAAGCATGATGCAAAAGAGGAGCTCAACAAGGTACTAGCTGAGATAGCGCGTATTTCAGAATCCTCAGGGGCCCTTGAAGACAGGGTAAAACGTGCCTTGGTCCGTTCTCCTGTTAAAGGAATTGTTCAGCGTCTTCTTGTAAATACTATTAATGGTGTTATTCAACCGGGAATGGACATTGTTGAGATCATCCCGTTTAACGATCAGCTCTTAATAGAGACAAAGATCAAACCCTCTGACATCGCTTATCTCTATCCGGGTCAAAAAGCGATGGTAAAGTTTACGGCGTACGACTTTTCTATCTACGGCTCTTTAGAGGGGAAGGTCACACTGATAAGTGCAGACACCGTTACGGATGAAGAGGGTGACAGTTTCTACATTGTGAGTATTAAAACCGACAGAAACTTTCTTGAATTTGAGGGTAAAAAGCATGACATCTTGGTAGGTATGGTCACTAATGTGGACATACTTACCGGTAAAAAGAGTGTTTTAGACTTTATTTTAAAACCGATCTTAAAAGTGCATCAAGCGGCTTTGAGGGAACGATGATACAGCTCTATACAAAAAACGAGACCTTAGCCAGACGCCTTGAGGAGATAGGGTTGGAGTTCCTCTATTTGAACGAAGAGACTCCCGACCTCGCTGCACTTTTTATCTGCGACCCTGTAAACCTCACCTCTTTGTATGCAAGGTATCCAGATGTCAAAGTACTGGCGTTGAGCGCAACGCCAAGTTTTAGTGAGGGGGTTGCTCTCTTGCAAAAAGGTATTCGGGGTTACGGCAATGCTTTTATGCAGAAGGTTCACCTCCTTCAGGCTATCTCGACCATCGAGAACGATGCGGTCTGGCTCTACCCGGAGATGATGCAAGAGCTCATTCTTCATGGTTCCAATGCTGTCGTCAGTAATAATGATGTTTTAGAAGCACTTAGTACACGTGAAAGAGATGTGGCTAAAGAGCTGGAAAAAGGTATGAGTAATAAAGAGATAGCGTCTGCATTAGGCATCACAGAGCGAACCGTAAAAGCACACCTTACTTCCATTTATGACAAGTTAAAGGTCAGCGACCGCCTTGCTTTGGCAATGCTGCTTCGTAAATAGGGCAGGAGTGCAGTGCGCCTCTAAAATTTATGTTCAAACTTAATGGTCGTCTGTTCCTTATTGTCGATCATGCCGCCCTGTTTTAATTTTGGAGCATACTCAATACTGATAGAGGAGTTTTTATCGACATCGATCGTAAAGACTTCGACAGCAATACCGTCTACAACCGGTTTAGGCTGCTCTGTTAAAACACGAAGACGTTTCTGCTCCTCGCTCTCTTTTTTACGTTTGTCTTTGATGCTATCTTTTAGTTCACTGACATTTCCCTCTTTTAACTTGTCTACCAGTGTTTCGGCATGTAAAACACTCAAAAAGATAAAGAAAAATAAAATAATTTTCATGGACTTATGCCCCTTTTTTAATATTCGAAAACAGATAAATAGCTAAAAGTTTTTAGAATTATATAGTACAGAGATAAACAGAGAGACCCTGATGGCTGTCGCGTTTTGGACCAGTATCATAAAAAACTATATAAGGGTTTATATAAGGTGAAAAGGTCTGAAAGGCAGAGGCTTTTGCTCCTGATGATAAAGAAAAAGTGCGGTTTCACTGCACGTGAGCTCTCTGTAGAAGAGGATCCGGTGTCAACATGAAAAGCGTTAAGTCAAAGCCAACTGCTTGGCTTTGATAGCTTTGGAACCAAAAGCGTTATACGAAGTATCGCTGTCGGCAGGTATGAAGCTTTTGTTCCTGTTGCGTTAAAACTATGAAACGATAATCTCTTGTTCGATGTTTACTGTTACTGTATTGCCTGCATCGCTGAAGACATCAAAGACTTTGCCGTCTGTATCAGTAACCGTCGTATTTTGATCGATCAAAGTCGGCTCTAGTGCCACATTGTCACCTGCGTCACCGTAGATAAAGAGTTCGTTGTTAGCGTCTGTCATATCAATGACATCCTGAGCACTCAGGTTTGTGATGGTGTGGTCACCGCCGGCAAGGTCGATGATCTCCATATTTTGTAGATTGGAAATATTACTAAAATCCAGATCGTCACCAGCGTTTAAGATAAGTGTGTCGGTACCTAGACCACCATCATGAAGAAGTGCATTTGAATCGTAAAGAATTGTATTATTGTTTCCATCTATGATCAGATTTGCAGTTGATGTGTCACCGTCACTATCTGTGATCTCATACGTGAACGTTTCGGTAACATCAGTAGTGGTTGTAACTGCAGGTGTATAACTGATTTCATCAAGGTAGACATTACTACTGGATTCAATAACAATATATTTAAAGTCAACATCACCCATGTCGATTTGTATTGCTTCATCAGCGCTTCCTAAAAACGATATAAAAGTAAAAGTGTCTATTTGGTCTAATAAAGCGCCATTTTCATCATAAACTCCTATTGAGACTCCGGCAAAAAAGTTAAAAAACGAGGTGTCATTGAGGTTAAGTTTCACTTCTGAGATATTATCTCCAAACTCAAGAACAAGTGCGTCACTGCCATCAATACTATCACTACTGAGGAAACCACTGTCTGCAACACCTAGTCCTAGGTCATTTTCTGAAACATCACCTGTATGGCTTGGAAGTGCTGCAATATCGAGTAGTCCATTATTAAGGTAATCGTCGCTGCCTCCTTGAAATGCAAACACACCCACATCGTTCCATAGATTAATTCTATTCCCACCGGTGATGACAGAGTCGGGACCAGTATAGGTGTAATCGTAACTGCCATCTTGTTGGAATGTGATATCGCCGTACTCTGCATTGATTGTCAGACTTCCATCTGCTTCAAAAGTATCATAAACAACACCATTGTAAGTGATCGATGAGATGCTTGTCTGGCCATCACCTAATGTGTCTGTGTTACCATTGTATTCATCTGTGATCACGTTTCCTGACGTTGTAGTACCGTTAGATGCTTGAATGAAGTCAACATTATCAAAGGCAACAGGTACGCCGTCAATAGTGATCGAACCTGTGGATGTCGTAGCCGTAGATGTGTTTCCGGCAGGGTCAGTAGCAGTAACACTGATCTCAATCTCACCTGGAGTTAAAGCATCTATAACATCGTCTGCCAACGACCAAGTGGTATCACCATTGTTTACAGCTGTATAATCATTGCCTCCGACAGTAACGACAACTATAGCCGTTGGATCATCAACTGTACCGGTCAGAGCAGGTGTAGTGTCTTGCGTGTCAAGGTCAGCCACAGTAACGTCTGGGGCAGTGAAGTCTGTTGTCACATCTTCCGAGTCAGTAATGGTGTTTCCAGCCTTATCAGCAATAATAGTTGCTGTTACCGTGTAGGTAGAAGCATCGTTAAGCGTTGCCAGATCTGCAGCTGGTATGGTTACTGAAAAAGTATTTTCAACAGTAGAGACGTTGTCACCTACTGGTGTTGTAGTATAGGTTTTACCGTTAAGCTCAATTACAATTGTATGTTCAGGATTATTCCCGGCGACAAGGGTTGTTGTTCCAGTAATAGTAATACCTTGAGCTGACTCTTCTATATTGATGTTACCACCACTGATGGCATCAAGTGTTACTGTAGCATCTGCACCGCCAATGCCATTTCCATTGCCGTTGTTGTCAGAATTACTTCTATCGAGAAGAACATTTTCCGTATCGATCGACAAGTTGCCAGCTGCATCAGCTACGACTTCAGCAGATACTATATATGTACCATCTGGATATGTCACTGTATCGTTAAAGGTGTCTTCAGGGATGCTAATACTAAACGTATTGTCAGTGACGGTCGCAATAGCGAATATCTGGCCTTCAACACGAATAGTGACTTCTGTACCATTCGCAGCATTAACTGTTGTTCCTGAAATAACAACTAGGTCATTACTGGTCGTCTCATCTAGGTTGATGAAGTTACCACTGATCTCATCAAGAGAAACGATGACATCGCCATCTAATGGATTGATAATGTTGTCCACGATAATATCTTGTTCAGCAGAGATTGTGTTACCGGCGATATCTGTAACAGTTGCAATAACAGTGTATGTGCCGTCTGCAAGAGTGGTACCTGTTAAATCTAAAGACCAATTGTTTCCACTGATATCTGCAGCATATGTCTCACCGTTGATTGTCAGGTCGAAACGGTTTCCATTTTCATTGTCAAAGGTACCGCGGATGATCAACTCTTTATCGGTTGTGATAAAGTCAGTGGTGTCCGTACCAGTATCGTCGGTGATGCTGTCAATTGTGACGACGTTTCCTCCATTGCTGTTGTTGTCATCAACAGGACCTGTATTGTCTGTTGTAATTGTTTGGAATACCGTACCTGCAACAGTACTGTCTGGATTTATCTCATTAACAGTAAGTACATAATCACCATCATCATTTAATGGTTTATTGGTAATGTCTAAACTCCATGTACCATCAGCGTTAAGGGTGAGTTCAGAGTCTGCTGTTGTGTATGTCGTACCATCAATGGTGATTTCTACTGTATTGTTGACGTTGTCTGCTATTGAACCTGCAATGACAAGAGTGGTGTCTTGCGTAATAAAATCAGTGCCACTTAGCCCTGTGTCGTCTGTAATACTCTCAATGTTAAGTGATCCTGTTACAGGTGTGATGACAAGATCTTTAGTGACTTCTGCATGGTTACCGGCAACATCCACGATCTGTGCAGTGATCTCATGAGTGTCAGCACTCAATGGAAAAGCAGTAAGGTCTAAGGTCCAGTCTTTACCAACAATCTCTGGTGTATAGATCTCACCGTCAATAGTAAGGATCAGGCGTGTGTCATCTTCACTGTCAAAGGTACCTTTGATAATGATAGTCTTATCATCTGTTGTGACACTTCCACCACTAAAGTCAATCTGCCCATTTAGATCTTCGATAGAGTCAATAGTCACTAGATTACCGCTGTTGTCATTATCACCGCCATTGCTAGGGTTATCAATGTTCGGTATATCACTTAGTGTTGTATCAAGCACAACAGTCTGCGTCGATGTCACAAGGTTGCCCGCTGCATCGGCTAAAACAGAAGCTACTACCTCATAATTTCCATCTGGAAACAGAAGTTTTCCATCTACATTTGTTTGTGTAAAGGTACCAACTGGAATATCCATAGTGAAGAGACCATTAACAGCTGTGGTCTGTCCGAATTCGATGCCATTGACGTAGATTGTAACAATGCCATTAAGGTTAGTCGTTGTTCCATTGATAGGAATGATCTCTGTTTGTGTCTCCACCATGTTTATGTAATTATCACTTATCTCGTGAAGTGTGATCGTATGATCACCGCTGTCGCTATTGTTGGTGTCGATAGTAATAGTGTTTGTCTCTTTTGTCTCATTACCAACAGAATCAGTCGCAGTTACAGACACAACATACTCATTATCTGAAAGTGCATCTACATCTGGTACTGTTACAGACCATGTACCATCAGGATCAACAGTTGCATCATATGTTTTACCGTCTATCGTGACAACAATTATTGCAGTTGTATCATCCGTATTACCAGTGATAGTTGGTGTAGTATCGTTAGTGACTAGGTCATCAATAGTAATAGAAGGAGGAGTTGTATCGATAGTAATAGAACCTGTTGATGTCGTTGCCGTTGATGTGTTTCCAGCAGGATCAGTAGCTGTGACAAGGACAGTGTTTTCACCTGGAGTTAGAGCAGTGATTGTGTCATCAGCTAATGTCCACGTACCATCACCATTGTTGGTAGCTGTGTAGTCAGTACCGCTAACAGTCACAACGATTGTCGCAGTATTATCATCAGTCGTACCAGTGATAGCAGGTGTCGTGTCATTAGTGACTAAGTCATTGATAGTAACACTTGGTGCCGTTGTGTCAATTGTGATCGAACCAGTTGTCGTTGTTGCAGTTGACTCGTTGCCAACAGTGTCAGTAGCCGTAACGATGATCGCGATCTCGCCTGTAGGCAGCGCAGCAACCGTGTCCTCTGCTAAGGTCCAGGTCCCG
>JAUWLG010000263.1 GCA_030613795.1 Helicobacteraceae bacterium | reverse complement strand
TATCTACGGCTTCTAAAAAGTCTTCACTTAGCTCTAAACTAAGCTCCATCAGACTTACCGGTAGATTGAATTTCCGAATTTTAACGTAATCTTTTAAAGTGACCAATAAACTCTCTGCATCTGTTCGTTCTAAGATGGCTTGGAGTTCGCTTTTTGTAAAGAAGTGATGGTCTTCAAAATAGATCTTTTCTACAACATCCGGTAGATAAGGGTCCAACCTCTCAGCTCTTGCGATCGCTGTCACTAAGACCATCTTCTCTGTCTCATCGATGAGTTTTACACTACGTTTGAACTCACGATCTTCTTTAATGACCAAGGCACTTTTCCCACTCCAAAGTCTCTCTCTATAAGGACCGGCAGGAAGACAGAAGTTGTTTTTTGTCTCAACCTCGATCAAGATGTCGAGTTTCTTGATCTGATGTTTGTTGTAGCCATCATCTAAAAAGAGAACCTTGCAGCCCATCTCTTTAGCTTTTTCAATAGCACTCTCTCGTTTTTCACTCACTATCACTACAGCATGTGAAAGCACATTGGCATAGAGCATCGCTTCATCGCCGCTGACATCAACATCTACCAAGACTTTTTTGCCATCTGAAACAACGACCATCCCCTCGCTTTTACGACCGTAACCACGCAAGACAATAGCAACTTTTTCATACCGAACTGCTAAAGATGAGACGATAGGTGTCTTGCCGCTTCCGCCTACTGTGAGGTTACCGACACTGATAATGGGTATGTTAAAGTCATGTGGTTTTTTACTCTTGTATCGAAGGTTCATCAAGCCGCAGTAAAGCAAGCTCAGTGGCCAAAGCAGTAGTGATAGAAGTTTTTGAAAGAGGCTTGGCGCGTAGAGATAACGCTCACCCCATAGAGTCAGAACTTGTTTCAAACGCGTGTTTTAGAGACCTCTTTGATAGCGTTGCAGATGTAATCAACCTCTTTGTCCGTCATTGCCGCATAGATCGGGATAGAGAGTATAGACTGATAGTTACGAAGTGCTATTGGAAAATCATTGATACGTAACATATATTTACTCTTGTAGTAACTCATAAGATGCAACGGAATATAGTGAATACCGGTTGCAATCCCTCTCTCCTCTAACTCACGTGCAAATGAATCACGATTTTTGTCGATCTTGATGATGTAATTATTAAAAGCGTGATCCTCTTTAACAACTGGCAAAGAGATATGTTCAACCCCTTTTAGCTTTTCATTGTACTGTTCAGCGATCTCTCGTTGGCGTGCAATGGTCTGGTCTTGTCTAGAGAGCTGCACATCGATAAAGGCAGCGTCAAGATCGCTCATAGTATATTTATTTCCAATATCTGTCACATCATAGATGTACTCTAAGCTGTCTTCATCAACAACCAGAGCATGGTTACGAAGCAGCTTCGCACGTTCCATAATATCTTCATCTTCCGTTACCAGCATACCGCCTTGACAGATATTTTTCTTTAGATGCTGAGAGAAACTAAAGCAGGTTATCGTTGCACCGGTAGAACCGATCTTCTGACCTTTATAGGTCGCGCCTAGTGCATCACCGGCATCTTCGATGATCTTGATATTATAGATCTTAGCAATGTTATAAAGACGTTCAAGGTCCATCGGCTGTCCTGCCGTATGAGAAACGATCACTGCTTTTAGTTTTTTAGACAGATTATCTTCTAAATAATTTTCTAATTTATCGAGATCGATGTTAAAAGTATCGATATCGATATCAATAAAAGTCGGCTCTGCATCAAAGTGACGAACGACTTCAGGAACGGCAGGATAAGCATTTACTGAGCAGAGTACTTTGTCACCGCGTTTAAGATCGATGGCAAGCATTGCAAGGTGAAGTGCACCTGTTCCACTTGAGGTTGAGACAGCATAAGAGGCCCCAACATAAGATTGAAAATTATCTTCCAGGTCCTCAACAGCATAAAAAGCATCGCCGTTTAGTACATCAATGACCTTCTGTTGTTCTTTAGGCCCAACGTCTGTTTTGTAAAATGGTACTTGCATCTTCTTTTCCTTTATAAAGTAATATCTCTAGGATAGTTAAAATCGTGGTTGATCGTTCGCGAGGTCAACTTCGCGATCACCGGCATCTTGCGTTTGAACTGGTTACGGTAAATACGGGTAATAATGAGATCAACAAGCTTGACATCATGTCCTTCCGCGATCAGTTCCTCTTTTGTCTTACGATCTTCTACATACGCACGAAGAGCAGCATCAAGAACAGCATAGGTATAACCCAACTCCTCTTCATCACTTTGGCCTTCCCAAAGGTCTGCCGAAGGCGGCTTGTCAATGATCGAAGCCGGTACATCCAAGTAACGAGCCAGTTCAAAGACTTCACTTTTATACAAGTCACCTATAGGGTTTATGGCTGAAGCCAAATCACCAAATAGCGTACCGTAACCCAACATCAATTCACTTTTGTTGCTGGTACCTAAAACCAAGGCACCTTCATCAGCCGAAACATCAAAAAGTATCGCCATGCGCATGCGTGCTGAGAAATTCCCCTTACGGAGGTTGCTCATACTCTCATTTTCATACGCTTGCAGAAGCGGTGAGATGTCACAGGTAATAGCACGCATTCCAAACTTTTCAACCAACTCATCAGCATCATCAAGTGAACTTTGTGACGAATAATGTGAGGGCATCTTGACACAAAGCAGGTCATCACCAAAGGCTCTATGTGCCAAAACAGCCACAACCGCCGAATCTATACCGCCGCTAAGACCCAATACAACTTTTTTCAGACCAGTCTTGCGTACCTCATCATCAAGAAAGCGGACAAGATAATCTGTGATCAGTGCGTATTTACTCATGTTAGTGACAACCTTAAAACGAAACTTAATTAATTATATTATATCTAACTTAAATTATTAATTTGTTTACAAAGTTTTCAGTTGATAGAAAGGCTATTAACAGTGATAACCATCAAGTATTTGCTTCATCTCGGCACAGCTAAATCCGGCCTCTTTTCGCGCCTCGATATTCACCCCGTTTTTCTTAGGGAAAGCGCCCGGTGAATACTTTTCGATGATTGCA
>JAUWLG010000265.1 GCA_030613795.1 Helicobacteraceae bacterium | reverse complement strand
AGGTGTCTGTCATATCACTCAGCGTATTGGCAGGAATATCATAAGCACTGTCCGGATCATTTAGAAACTGTCTAAGCTTTGTGTTGTTCTCATAATTGATATAGGCGATAAGGTAGTTGTCATAACGTAATAAAAGCGCAGACAGACTGATCATTATCAGCTCCATACGCACTTTTTCGCTATGACCATCAGCAT
Source organism: Helicobacteraceae bacterium (assembly GCA_030613795.1). Lineage (GTDB taxonomy): Bacteria > Campylobacterota > Campylobacteria > Campylobacterales > Sulfurimonadaceae > Sulfonitrofixus. The sequence goes on along the minus strand of JAUWLG010000265.1, from coordinate 2,787 downwards.
CATCTACAAGATGCTGATTCTCTTCAATAAACAGAGCGATCTTATCTTTAAGACTTAACTGGTTTAATGTCAGATGGTGCAAGGCATCTATGTCCGCACCTGTCAATACATCTTTATCTTCTAGCTCTTCAAAAAGTCTAAAGGCTTTTACACGGTACGATAAAGATTCTTCAACTAACAGTTGATATTGACTTACAGTTGCAGCTGCTACTGTTTCTGTTGGCTCTGAGTCGGTGCTAGCAGTATCACAGCCTGAAAAAGTAAAAAGTGCGATTGACAATGAAAATGAGATGATAAAAGTTTTTAGCAATATAATTCCTTGTTTTAATAAGAATATTATATCATAACTTTATATTATTAGTGCTATAAATATTTCTAATGAAGACTTAACTTCTAAAACTCATTCTCATCTCTTTTTGGACGTGTTGCCCCAAACTTCTCGATCAAAATATCATCATATTTATTAGCTGCTTTTTTGAGCCGCTCAAGACCGACTTTTCCCTCTTCGAATGTCAGTGAGGAATCGATGATGAGGTAAGAGAGAATGATACTGTTTTCATTGATGGAGAATTGAAGGTAATCCAAGGTGTCATTTTTATCTAAGAGGTAATCATACATGGCTTCAATGTTCTCATGCGGCATATTACAGAGCAGTGCATCGGCCATGATGATCCCGTTTTCGTAAAAGTTGATGTGGACATGGGCACTCCCTTCGACGAACTTCCAGCTGCGCTGGCTCTCTCTGGCTATGGTGACATCGATATGAAGTGCTGAGAGTATCTTTTCGATCAGGGCAACAATCCCGGATGGCTGGTAGCCTAAACGACGTAGTTTGGCAACGTCTAATTTAACCCCGCATCTCGGACAATAATCATTTTTAATGCTCTTTTCTTCGATAAGGTTTTTACAGGAAAAACAGCGAATGATGTTTTGTTTGTTCAATTCTTTGAAGCTGTCAAGTGCTTCACGAACATAGTAGTAGGGAAGGGCAAAACCCAGGTTTTGTGTGTTGAGCAAAATGAAGGTGTTGACCCCTATGACCTCGCCATTGACATTGAGAACAGGCCCACCGCTGTTTCCAGGGTTGATAGCGGCATCGATCTGCAAGTATTCGACTTCGCCTTCGAGCCGATTTGCTTTAGAGACGATCCCCTCTGTCGTAGAGTATTTAAGGCCGTAAGGGTGACCGATAGCTATGGCGACGTCACCATCATGTACCGTTTCTGTACTCAATGTGAGGGGATTGTCAATGCTCATTTGAGGCAGTGCGATGAAGGCAAGATCCACGACCTGATCATCATAGATGACGGCTGCCTTTTGACGTTTGAGCGTTTTGGCGGAGATCACCACCTCTTTCAGACCGCTGACAACATGGGAGTTCGTGATGATCACATCATCAATGACAAACCCGCTCCCGCTGCCGTAAGGGGTGCTGATCTGGATGATGTTGTTGATGTAGGTCTGCAGGATTGTCTGTGTATTCATAGTTCGGTATAGTTCAGGTCTTTAAGATGCAGATAAAAACTGTGACTGAACTCCTCCAAAGTTGTATAGTTAAGTGTTTTGCCAAAAGTTTCAAGGTGGACAAACTGTTCTTGATAAGGCTCTATTGCATCATTGATCGCTGTGATGATCGCATCTTTGTTGAAACTTTTGTCCTCTGTATGATACAAGCCCTTGTAGCCTAAGGAGACAAAAAAGTCACTGTTCTAGATCTCAACGAGAAGATGCAGAAGTGCCCGGTATGAGGGATGTGGGCCGTAGTTGTAGAGGATATAGAGCGGGATATAGCGGCTGATCGTAAAAGCTACATGCTCATATCGGTGCTGTCTGAACCAACGGAATTTCTCCAGTGAAGCCTCTATAAACTGGTTTAACTCTTCAGAGGTGGTATGCTCCATGGGTGAAAAGGTATATTGTGCTTTATAAAAATGGGGAGTAAACTCTGTAAACTCAAGTTTTTGCAGCTTTTGAATAAAGGTGAGGAGCTCATCGTTTTTCTGTTCAACCAAACGTTCATCATCCGTAAAAAAACTGTTGATCTTTTCAAACAGCTCTTGCATGATGTCTTTATGCGGGACAAGCAGGTAATCTATCTGAAACAGAAGGCTCAAAAGTGTGAAAGATACAGTGTTGATATTGTCGTTTGAAGGGAGTTGTGTTAACTCTTTTTGGCAATCTGCTATCCATGTCTGCATGGCGTCGTATTTGATCTGAAGTTCACTCTCGTCAATCGTTTGAAGGTGTTCTGCTTCGGTAAGCTGTGACTGTTTGAAGTGGTAGTGAAGGTACTCTTTTTCATAGTCTCCATTGAGGGCGAGTTCGCGAAGAGGATAGAAGATCTTTTGGGGTGTCATGGTGGTGTTGTCGAGATAGACCTTGAGTTGCAGAAAATCACCATGGGTGTAATACCGAACATAGGTGAGCTGATCATTGCGCTCCAAAAGATGGCGTTTGACCGCTACATTCATCAAGGCTCTGTCAGTGATAATGCAATGTGCCTCAAATGTTTTGTTTGTGACAACGCCTTGTATGACGGCACTCCCTTGATAGAGCTTAAAATGCAGGTCACTGTTTTCATAGTACAGCACTATATTTTGGTTGGACAGACCGGCGTTGAAGTTTTCAAGCGAACGAAGATAGTGCTCGTAGGCCTCTACTATTTTTCCTTCGCGAAAGGCCTCTACGGCTTGGTTGAAAAGTTGATGCTCTTGAGGGTTGAGATGTGCGTTGATACTGCGGCCAAAATGGTGCAGTATGGGTTTTTCAGCTTGTGAATGGTGAAAG
>JAUWLG010000267.1 GCA_030613795.1 Helicobacteraceae bacterium | reverse complement strand
CTGATCTCACTTTTGACTTTTTTGATCTCATAGTTGTTTTCGTTCAGGTAGCCTCTCAGTGTAGAGAGCTCGATATTCTTCTCTGTCAAAGAGGCTTCTAATGATGCAAGGATCGTACTTGTTGATGCTGCTTTTGTATTTGGGTCAAGCAGCATGTTTTCGTTTTGGTACGCTTCCAGCTCTGCAGATGAGCGTTCCATCTGCTCTTTCTGCTTTAGAAACTCCTCTTCGATGAAGAGCAGCTGCTTTCTTGCCTTGCGGCGGTTAAACTCGTTGAGCTGCGACTCAACTTTTTTTATCATAAACGTCAAGATCTGTTGCGCCGTGTTTGGGACGGTATGCGCGTAGGCGATGTGCAAAACACCGGAGAGCTCATCGTAGTTGACATGCAAGCGTTTGCGGTAGAACGCCAGACTCTCTTCCATCTTCGCATCCGGACTTAAACGCTCCAGGATGTCGAGTTCACCGCTTTTAAAGTGCTCTATAAGTTGGAAGTTTTGGTCAAGCACTGCAAAGAGGTCCAGTGAGAGAAGGTACTCTTCGACCACCTTGGAGTCTTGCAGCTGTGAACTGCTGCCAACCCCCAATAACGAAAGTTCCAGACCTCCCGCTGCAGGCGTAGAGCTCAAGTCTCTTACGATCAGTGCACTTCTTGACTCATAGAGTTCTGACTTTATGACCAAGAAGTAGAGAGCAGACAGGGCAAACAGTGTTAAAAACAGAGTACGTACGACCAGGCGTGAAAAACGTCTCTCCAGCCCCATGTTGATGATGAAATCCTCTTTGAGAAGACGGTACTCTTTCTCTAAACGGCTCTTCATACCTGCAAAACCGTGTCGACGCCAGCGGGCATACGACTTTTTAAAGGTACGGTGCTCCTGCGTTGTGTCTGTCGCTTCGTGCCAATACAGTTTTATAATCTTTTTTATCATCACTCTTCTCTGTTTATCTCTGCATAGGCATCTATCGCCATATTAATGTCATCATAATAGTGAAGTTCACCTTTATGCAAGACAATCCCCGCATCGCAAAGCTCTTTTAAGATCGGCATATTGTGACTGACCAGTAAGATGTTGCAGCTCTCGATCTTTTTTCGTAAGGCTGCTTTTGCCTTTTTTTGAAAGTTTGCATCACCGACCGAGAGCGTCTCATCGATGATGAGATAATCAAAGTCAAAAAAGAGGCTCAGACCAAAACTCAGACGCGACTTCATACCGGAGGAGTAGGACTTGATCGGCATGTCAAAGTAGTCACCCAGCTCACTAAACTCTTGTACAGACGCTATGGCTGCTTCTATCTCATACTCACTTTTGCCATAGATCCGGCAGACAAACTTTACGTTTTGTCGTCCCGTCATAGAACCCTGAAAACCACCGGCAAGTCCCATCGGCCAGGAGAAGGAGTTCTCCGAGTGGATGGTTCCCTCACTTGGAAAGTCAATGCCGCCCAGCATCCGCAGCAGTGTTGTTTTACCGGCACCGTTGCGTCCAAGAATACCCAGGTTGACCCCATCGGGAATGATCTGGTTTATATCTTTTAAGACGTACTTTCTGCCCTGCTCAGTGTTGTAGTACTTAGTGACATGCCGCAGCTCTATCATGAAGCGATGATCCGTTTCTCACTGCCACGGTAGAGATAAAGTCCAAGAAAAAGAGGGATAAAGGTCCAGTAGAACATATACGCATAATCTACATACTCTGTGTTCAAGGTCGCAAAGTAGTTTCCGTGGATCATCTCTATGAAGTGGACAAGAGGGTTGTAGAGGATGATCTCACGCAGCATGGGAGGTAAGGATTCGACCGTGTACATCAGCGCAGAGACAAACAGCAGCGGCGTCATAATGACTTTGACCACCTTGGCATAGGTCTCAAAAAATGTTGCCAAAACAGCACTAAAGAGCCCGAACCCAAAAGCAAAGAGGGCTAACCAGGCAACCGCGGCCATCACCATCACAAAATTTTCAACAGCGATGTCAAAGTCAAAGTAGAGCCCGATGCCCACAAAAGCAAGCGTTGCCATCGTACTCACCAGGATCTCTACAAAAAACCGTGACACCAAGGTGTCAAAAGGTTTGACTTGCCGGTAGTTGAAGAGTGCCGCATTGGCATCAAAAGCGCCCAGCAGTCCATTCACAATGTTCCTAAACATAAAAAAAGCCAGAAATCCACTGGCCAAGAAGACCGGAAAGTCAATGCCCGGCATCGCCTTGTCCGCGATCAGCGACTTTAGACCCCCAAAGATGAGTACCATCAACATGGCATCAAAAAGAGCCCAGAAGTAGCCCATCTTCTGCGTCCCGAAACGGGTCTGGATCTCTCGTAAAAAGAGTGCCGACACCACGGAGCTGAAGATCTTGTAAGAGTCGCGTTTTATGGTTCTCATGCGGTCAATTATACTCTTTTATTTCTGCAACGCTGCAAGCTGTTTTCTCACCTCTTCAACATGTACGACCTCATACGGTACACCCTCTTTTTTACGTTTGACACGAACACGCACCTTGTCCCATGCTGCGGCGATCTCACCTTGCGGGTTGATGATGTAGGTTGAGCGGACAATGCCCATGTACTCTTTACCGTAGTTCTTTTTCAACTGCCAGACACCGTACTCTTGCATCATCGCAGTATCTTCGTCACTTAGCAGGGTAATACCGAGGTTCTGTTTAGCGATGAAGTTCTGGTGTTTTTTAGGCGAGTCGGCACTGACCCCCAGAATGATCGCGTTCAGTCCGTCAAAGTCCGGCTGTTGTTCAGTAAAGTCACACGCTTGTGTTGTACAGCCGGGCGTGTTGTCTTTCGGGTAGAAGTAGAGAACGATCCACTTCCCTACAAGGTCGCGCAGACAGATCTCAACCTCATCCTGGTTTGGCAGACAGAACTCCGGTGCTTTTGTTCCAATTTCTAACATATATATTCCTTTTTTTAATCAATAGTCTTACAAGTACTTTGTTATATCG
>JAUWLG010000029.1 GCA_030613795.1 Helicobacteraceae bacterium | reverse complement strand
GTCGCTACCTTCTAGTAACTTTATCTACGGGAATGTAAAGATTCCTGTCCCCGCTTTTATTAATTCTCACCTTTTTTCTACCCCTAGCAGTAAATCAAGATAATCTCCATAAATAGCAATTTTGTACGAAACGGCCTACATATATTATTTTTTTGACGAGTTATAATATATAAATTTTTAAAAAGGGTGGTCTTATGAGTAAAAGAATCCTGCTTGTTGATGATATTGATTTTATTGTTGAGTTTGAAGAGAAAGTCATTAACTCACTTGCGAAAGAACTTTCCATAAAGATAAATGTAGATTCAGTAAACAGTGTTGAAAAAGCACTAAAGAAGATAGCTGAAAATAATTATGACGCTATGGTTGTGGACATGAACCTTCCTGATGGCTCAGGGATCGATATTGCAAAAGCCGCACAGCAGAAAAATAAGGATACCCGCATTGCAGCACTGACAATTTATCCACACAAATATGAAGAGCACAGTGACTACTTTGATGCTTTTTTTAAAAAACCTATTTTACCGACATCATATAAGCAGAATGTACGGCAGCTTCTCCATGTCTAGTACTCTGTTATAAAGATAAATTGATGCAGTCAGATGCCCTTTGCTTTACACATGACTCAAACATGGGAAGTATGATCGTTACTGATGATCAGATGACGATCATAAGCATTTCTGACAGCTTTAAAACAGACATTGGTGAGACAAATGAGCTTCTGCTAAAACCGCTTAATACACTTTGTACAAGCGATAAACACTTTTTTACGCAAGAAGCCCTTTTCGAACTGCAAAGGTCTGGTATGTGGCAAGGTACCATTGAACACTATTATAACAACAGTGAAAAGACCTCACTACAAGTTACGGCCTATGCTGTCAGAAACAGTTTAAATGAGATAGAGTTCTATACCTTATTCTTAAATCATACCGATAAGAGACTTTTGCATACAACGCAAATCGATTCGCTTACAAAACTTCCCAACCGGACCTATCTTCTTGACGTACTTGAAAAAAGACTCTCCTCTGCTAAACAAGAGAGAGGGTTTACTTCTTTACTGTTTATTGAGTTTGATGATCTCGCACGTTTTAATGAGACTTTTGGTTTTGATATAGATGATCAGTTGATAGTACAGCTTAGCGAGAAGTTAAAGTCTCTTTTGGGTGCGGATGATGTTTTGGCAAGAGTGGGGAACGAACAGTTTGCTATCGTTTCACAGAATTTTGAGTCTGAAGAGAGTACAGAGATATTTGCCAAGCGGATCATCTCCATGCTCTACGAGCCGTTTTTTGTTGATCCTAATATGTTTTATATCAGTGCATCTATTGGTATAAGCCTCTCTTCGGCTGATGAACGTGATGCCTATAGACTGCTCAAAACAGCTGAGAACACCATGCGCCGAGTGCAAAAGGATGGTAAAAACCATATAGCCTTTACACAGTATAAAGCACAATCCTCTCTACAGAAGAGTATGCATCTTATGGAAGACCTGCCGGCTGCCATTGAAAATGGAGAGATCTATTTTGTCTATCAGGGACAATACGATCATGAGAGAGAACGTTTTAGCGGTGCTGAACTTCTTGCCAGATGGAGACATCCAAAATATGGCGAAGTGTCACCCGGGCTCTTTATCCCTCTTGCAGAACAGAGCGGGATGATCGGACCACTGACTATAAAAGCAATCATTGAGGCATCGAAGATGTTTGCTAAACTCGAAGAAGCCAACATTAAGGACTTCTCTCTTTCTGTGAATATTTCGCCTGCAGTGCTTATGGCAAGTGATTTTATTGAGACAGTGCAGTTCTTACGTCACAACTATGATCTAGTCGGGAAAAAACTGAACTTTGAGATCACCGAAGAGACACTGACGCAAAATATAGACAACCTGGTCCAACTGCTTGAGCAGATCAGAGAGATGGGTATCGGTATTGAGGTAGATGACTATGGTACCGGTTATACTTCATTACAATATCTTGCGAATCTTCCGATTGATATCTTGAAAATAGACAGATCTTTTGTCAGTGGCATTGATAGAGACCTAAAGAAGAGAGGGCTCTTTCAAGCGATTGTCAATATGTCGCATGCTCTAGATATAGATGTGATCGCCGAAGGCGTTGAAACAGCTTTAGAAGATGCTATTATCAAAAAATTCAACTTCATAACAGTACAGGGATATTTCTATTGTAAACCAAAAGAGTCTAACAATCTTCTGGAAAAACTAAAAGACAATAATGAGAATACAGCTTGTGTATGGACTTTGTTGAGAGCATAATATTGTCCTCAGTGACAAACTATACAGTTGCGCCCTTGCTCTTTTGCCTGATATAGTGCATCATCTGCCCGCTGGAAAAGTGTTGAGCGGTCATCACTGCTCTGAACCTGTGAAACACCGCAGCTGATCGTCATTTTTCCGATAGACTCAAATAGAGTGTTTTCAATACCATTGCGAATTTTTTCAGCAACGGTCTCGGCATCTTTTTGTAAAGTATGCGGCAGCAAAATAGCGAACTCCTCTCCACCCCATCGTGCCAGAACATCACTTAGCCGGATCGACTGTTTTATACTATCTGTGATCTTGATAAGTACCTGGTCACCGACAAGATGACCATAGGTGTCATTTACTTTTTTGAAGCAGTCCACATCACACAGTATAAGCGAAAAAGTCTCATCATATCGTTTGGCCCTATCGAGCTCAAGCTGAAGCAACTCGTCAAACTTTCTTCGGTTATAAACACCGGTCAACTTGTCATTAGCCGCTATAAACTCCAACTCTTTTCTATAGGTGATATCTTCTCGGAGTGACTGGTAGCCGATAATGTCGTTGTTCTGATCGTGGAGTGGATGGATATGTACCTTTACCCAGAAAGTCGAACCGTCTTTACGGCGGCTTCTTAACTCCCCTTCCCAGGTCTCACCTCGGGTAATACATCTCCATAGTTCTTCAAATGTCTCTTTTGGTTCTGCCGGGTGGCGTAAGACCCTATGGTTTTTTCCAAGCAGTTCATCTGTACTGTATCCTGAAATATTGCACATTGCATCATTAATATAGGTGATATCACCGTTTAGGTCAGTTCTAGAGAGGGGTACATACTTGTTCATCAGTTTCTGGATTGCTGTAAGCTCACTAATGGTCTGTTCGAGAGTTTTTTGATCTTTTTCTTGAGTACTCTTCATCATCTTTTTCACGGTAGAGTCTATAAAAAACTCTACTTTACTTTGGTCGAACGCACTTGTTTCAGTGTCTCTTTTATCGCTTTTTTATTGAACGGTTTACCGACATACATGTTGAAATTTTTATTTTTCTGCTCTTTCTCTACTGCATCACCTGAAATGGAAACGGCAAAAACAGGTGTTGCGCTCTCGCTTTTTTCAAAGGTACGAAAGGTATTGATCACTTCTGTACCAGAGAGTTTCGGCATATGTTTGTCAAGATAGACAAGAGCGTAAGGTTCTTCCTCTTTTACGCCTGTTTGTAACATGTCGAGTGCGATCTCTCCATCCATCGCGGCCTCTACCTGGCAGAACTCCTCTTCGAGTATTGCTCTGATCAATTGAATGTTGATTCGGTCATCATCTACGACCAGTACTCTCATCTGTGCGTTGTTTGAGATGAATGAATGCAGGGTATTGGCATAATAGCCATACTGTGAAATAACAGTGAAATCGTTCTTTTCTTCATCTTGAATAAGTGATAAAAATGACTCTTCAACAACAAGAAGCTCTATCTTTTTATCTTGAGCAAATGCGATGACATCATCATTGAGCTGGTCCTGAAAACAGATAAGGTGTGACATCTTTTCAGGTGCTTCAGTGATGCTTGTAATAGGATAGATGTTCTCATTACTAAGACTCATCTGCTGAAGGTAACGTGTCAGGTTCATGCTGCTGAAGACATTTTGGTTGGCCAATAAAACACCAAGATGTATGTTTTTACTGCGGACAGGTTTGAATGTCGGCGCACTGTTGGCGATCTCAATCGGGATATCGAAGTAAAAGGTACTGCCAACGTCGAGCTCACTTTTCAGTTTCAGTTCACCGCCGAGATCTTTGACATACTGTGCACTGATAGAGAGACCCAGCCCCGTACCGCCGTAATTGACACTTGTATCGTCTTCTGCTTGAGCAAATGCTTTGAAGATCTCACTCTGTTTCTCTTTGGCGATACCGATACCCGTATCTTCAATAGAGATACGCAGACGCTTGTCGGATGTTTCGTATTGGACAGAGAAGTCGATCGTCTTTTCACTCGGTGTGAACTTGTAGGCGTTACCGATAAGGTTCATGACGACCCGTTTAAGCATAATGTCCTCGATAACGATCTCTTTGGCTATCAGTGGATCGACATAGACATTAAAAGTGATCTTTTTATTAAACATGTTGGCAGAGAAGATCTCTGCGATATCTGCGAAGAACTTTGCCGGACTTATCTGAACAGGTTTTGCTTTTGTACGCTCTCTTTGACTGGAGACCCTGTCTAAGATAGAGGTAGTCAGGTCATTGATGAACTGGGCACTCTCTTTAGCGTTATGAATGTACTGCAGTAAACGCGGATTGTCCAACTGACCTTCGAGCAGCTCAAGAAACCCATAGAGCGTATTGGCAGGTGTTCGAATGTCGTGTACTGTATTGGACAAAAAGGTCAGTGTCGCGTCAGATGTTTCTGTCGTCTTTTGCTCTTGCTGGATCTCTTCGACTTTTTCTACTACGTTGTTAGATGCTTCGATCAGACGTTCACCGATATAGACTCTTTCAACATCCTCTGTTTTCATCTGTGGGTGCATACGGTAGATCACATTGATCAAAAATGGTACCATCGCTTCAAGGATCTCCATATCATCTTCATCAAAGTTCTTGATCTTTCTGATAGAAGAGTAGGCAGTCAACATCCCTATAAGGCGATCATCGTCGAGCAGTGGTACGATGATCTTGGACTTCATTCTGATCTCATCCGGGTTGTCTGTTTCGGGAAGATACTCTTTTTCACTGGCAAGATAGTTATAGATACCGCCGCTCAGGGTCAAGAAACATTTTGCCAGAACCCCACGCTGGCCAAGCATAGAGAGCTCACGAACACTATCATCACTTCGTTCGCGCAGAAGCACTGCTTTTGTCTCATCAAAAACCCACAGTGAAGCAAACTCTGAATTCATCACTGAGGTAATAAGGTTCTCAACTATAGTATTGATCGCAATGTTGTCGTTAGCAGATTTGATTTTTTGTGTTGTGTCTTTGAGCAACTCTTTTAATTCAGAAGCGTCCATTTTTTCCATTACGATCTCTCTATATATATGATTTTAAACTCCCTAATTATAATTAAAAAAATTTCTTTTAGGTGTAGGAGAAATCCTACATACTTGAAGATTGGCTTTCTGTTATTATGCTCTAAATCACAAAATCAAGGAGTGACCAGATGGAAAGACCAACACCAACAGATGTTGAACATGAAGTAACTAGTGTGGACATGATCGTATCAAAGTCCGATGCGGAAGGCAATATTACCTATACAAACCCTATTTTTATGAAGATCTCAGGGTACACACAGGGAGAGCTGCTTGACCAACCGCACGCAATTCTTCGTCACCCGGATATGCCGAAAGTCATTTTCAAATATCTATGGGACAACATTAAAGAAGGCAAAGATGTTACCGCTTATGTCAAAAACCTCTGTAAAGACGGTGGGTTTTACTGGGTGCTTGCACAGGTAAGAGTTGCAAAAAACCCTGACGGTTCATTTAGAAACTATGTGTCAACGCGTAAGCAGATAACAGATGGTGCTAAAGAAGCTATTAGTACTCTATACGCAAAACTGTTGGAGATCGAGAAGAGTGACGGTGTTGAAGCATCAGAACAAGCCTTGATGGACTTCCTGGTAGAAAATGGACAAAGTACTGCAACGTTTAACGACTTTATGATGCAGCTTAACAAATAAAAATTTAAAATTTAAGGATAATACAATGATCGACTTTGACAATTCTATGAAAAAACTCCGTTCAGTAAACGGCTACCTCGGCTCTGCCGTATTGAACTACTCTGGTGAGACCCTGTACATTGACAATGATAATACCGGTACAGATATCGCTTATTCTGCAAGTATCTTCAATGATGCTTATCGTATGGTTTCAGAGTCTTCTCTGGATGTCGGTTTCAGTGAAGCTTCTTCTATTGAAGCAAAAACACTTGACGGACACGTATTTCTTATCAACAGTGCTGGTGAATTCAGTTCAGATAACAATACAAAACTGAATGTTTTCTCAATTTTTCGTGATGATGGAAATGTTGCTTTGGCAAAGATGATCATGGACAAAGCTTCTAAATCTATGTCAATAGAACTAGGAAAGATCTAAGTTTAAAAACAGTAACTGATAGAAAGGTGCCCGCATTAAAACTTTATACCTTATTCGACACGCGAAATCAGATTGGCAGGATCCCGGAGCAAGTGATTTTGAACGGGGCCTGACAAAGAAGGGCCAACGTGACATCAACACGATGGGCTCTTACCTGAAGTTACGCGGCATTTTACCGGATCTGGTTCTTGCGAGTTGTTCGCTTAGAACACAAGAGACAGCAGATGGGTTGGCAGACAAACTTGAATTTGAAGGGCCTAGACATTATCTTCAGGAGCTTTATCTCGCGCAGCCAGAAACACTCAAAGAGACCTTGATGCTGGAAGAGAACCACCTTGAAAGTATCTTAGTCGTTAGTCACAACCCTCAGGTGACCGACTTGGCTAACATGTTGACAGAGGAGCATATATCAAAGATCCCTGCCTTGGGTATTGTTGCTATCAATTTCGATATTGATGAGTGGAGTGAACTTGAAGAGGCACAAGGTGAGATCGATTTTTTCATCTTTCCTAAACAGTTTAAATACTATATGCCAAAACAGATCAGAGCTACTTTGGAGCTGAGCTGATCTCTTTGCAAACGCGATAAGCGTTTGCCCTAATTTAAAAGTACCATCCGGTACTTTATCTCTATACTCTCTTTATTATTGCCATATTTGTTGATCGCTTAATGAGGTCTGTACTTTTTCAGTACTCTATCCATATCGGTGATCTCCAGCGGTTTGGCCAGGTAATCATCCATACCGATCTCTATAAACTTCTCTCTATCTCCCTCAAGGGCATTTGCCGTTAATGCAATGATCGGGATCTCAAGTTTCAGCTCTTGTCTAATGATAACAGTGGCGTCACAACCATTCATGACCGGCATATTGATGTCCATTAAAATGAGGTCATAAGGGTTGATGTTGAGCATGTTGAGGGCCTCTTCGCCATTATTGGCAAAATCATAGGTCAGATCATTGTAGCTATTGAGCAGCATGCCGATAAACATCCGGTTTACCTCATAGTCTTCAGCGATTAAAATGTTTAAGGTCTCACTCTTTTTGACGTCGGGTGCACTGTCTGCAGTAGTTGGCAGTGACATGTCTGTCAAGAGCTCTTCCTCTTGCGTATGTTGTTGAGAAAGATCACATATGGCAGTGTCAATTTCGAAGTAGAATGTACTGCCTTCACCTTCTGCACTGATGATCTGCATCTCACCGCCTAGGAGTTCGATCAGGGACTTACTGATGCTCAGTCCCAGCCCCGTTCCGCCAAATTTCCTAGTCGTACTGGAGTCTGCTTGGGAAAAAGGCTGCATAATAGTCTCTAATTTATTTTCCAAGATGCCGATACCGGTGTCTTGTACACCGATTCCAATGCGTTGTATGTCGTTTTGTGTGGAGATCAAATCAACGTGGATAGCCACAGAACCGTTTTCTGGTGTAAATTTTAGAGCATTATTAATAAAGTTTTGCAGGATCTGTCGGATATGCTGCTCATCGGTTTTTAACAGTTCGTGAATATTCGGGTCGATCTCCAGCTTGTAGGCGATGTTTTTGCTCTGTGCCACAGCCGAAAATCCCTCATATATCGTTTCAAACAGTTGATGGACATTGAGCTCAGTGATGTTCTTCTCTATTTTACCACTCTCAATTTTAGAAAAATCAAGAATATCATTAACGACACCAAGCAGTGTCTGCATAGAGCCTTGTGCGATGTCAACGTACTCTTTTTGCATACTGTCGAGTTCTGTTGTCTCTAAGAGCTGTAAAAAGCCGAAGATACCTTTGAGCGGTGTTCTGATCTCATGACTCATGTTGGCGAGAAATTCTGATTTGGCCTGTTTGGCTTCTTCCGCTTTTACCCGAAGCCTTTCAGATTCGGAAATATCTGTAAAGGTGGACAAGACTGACCTTTCACCATCGAGGTCAATGTAGCGAGAATGAACCGTGAACGTACGCACCTCTCCCTCGCCATTGAGAATGAGCGCACGATGCAGTTTATCGGGTCTTCTGATAACTTCATCAGTCCAATTGTGCCGTGGTGTGCTTGGGCTGAGGTAACCATTTTCGACTTGAAAAAGATCGTTTATACAGAAATGCTTTTCTTTGAACGCTTTGAGGTCTTTAAACCCGAAGAGGCTGTAAAATGACTGGTTCGCTTCAATTAGACCTTGTGCCTTGTTGGTTATGACAACGGCGCTTTCTTGATGGTTGAATATCGCTGAAGTTCTCTCTTGTTCGCTCTTTAGTTTCTGTTCAGCAAGGATCTTTGACGTGATATCCTCTTGGATGGACATATAGTTGACGATATTTCCCTCAACATCAAGAAAAGGGATGATATTGACACTGACGTAGTAACTGCGGCCATTTTTTTTCTGGTTATGCATTGTGCTTTGCCAGATCTTTTTGTTTTTGATGGTCTTCCATAACTTTTTATAGAGTTTAGGGTTCGTGTCCGGATGACGAATAAGATTGTGAGAGTGGTGAACCGCTTCTTCCTGGGAGTACCCGCTAATCTTACAAAAGTTGCTGTTGACGTAGGTAATGACCCCCTCTGGATCGGTCATGGTCACAATAAGTGAGGTATCTATCGCCTCTCGGTATTGACTGAGAAGATTGAGTGCTTTATCCGCCTCTTCTGTCTGGAGTGTCAGGTCAGCTGAATGTTTTTGAAGCAGTTCATAAAGATCATGGTTTCTTTTTATAATGTTTTTATTTGACTCGTTCAGCTCTTTATAGATGCTGTTGAGTGCCTTGTCAAGCAGCTTAGTCTCTTTCGTAAAATCGGCGTAGGAGGCTTCTACTTGAGTGATGAAATCGTTGAGTTCATCGCTAAGAGTCTCTTTATAAAAACCTTCTCCAAAACTTTTTCTCAGCTGCTGTGTCAGAAGTTCATTCATAGCGCCTTCTTGTTGGTAATGTATGGCTTTTATCTGAGAATGCTTTTGACATCATTTGAGTATTGCTGTATTTATAAAGGTCAGAATGCATTGATCAGCATACTTAACTGTGTATAGTGTGTGCGGAGATTTGCATCTTTAGCATTTTTTGCGGCCATCTCTATCGTCATAGCAAGCGTGTATATATCATCCAGTTTTAAATTACCGGCACTCCCTTTTATTGCATGAGCGGCATCGGCGACCCCCTGCATATTCTCCTCCTCTATCATCTTCTGCATCTCTTCTAAAGAGGTCGCTGCATTTTTACTGAACATGGCAAGCAGCATATCGACATCGCTGCGTTTAAACCCAAGTTTTGCGGCTATCTGGTCCCTGTCTATCATGATAGGCTCCTTTATTGATCATTATTGTTTCTGTAAAATACTACTTAAATGTATAATATATTAGAAAATTAAGATTTATACAATAGCATCAATGCTTACATCGTGTAGGATTTGTCCTACAGACATTACAACAATAAATTGCTACAGTAA
>JAUWLG010000276.1 GCA_030613795.1 Helicobacteraceae bacterium | reverse complement strand
CTGAATAAGATCGCACTCAAAGACCGAGGTTGGGGAAAATATAGACTGTTTGGTGCTTATGCAGCCAGCAATGAAGCAGAGTTTTTTGCGGTTGTGACCGAGCGTTTTTTTGAAGATCCGGCTTCACTGAACCGCCATTTTCCAAATCTCTATAATGAATTGGAAAGTTTCTATCAGATCGATACGGTAAAGCTTTTGAACTAACCTCGGATTAGAAGTAGTATCCTAATCGAACGGCAGCAAAATGGTCACTTGCTGTATCACTTAACCCGTAGGCATAACTCACTGTTGTAAACCAGTGTTTGTCAATAGTGTAGAAGAGGTAGGCAGAAGTAGTTTCAAGAGGTTCCATGTCATTGGTACCATCAATGTTCACTATCTTCTCATAAATACTGTCACTATTATTGTAGGAGAGACTAGTGTAAAGTCTACTTGTTGGATAAAAACCTATTCCCACATTAAAAGCATTGGTGTTTTGATAGTAAATATCCACTTGATCGTTATTAGTGTCAAGATAACTTGCATCGTCATCATTGATCATGGTGTAGCTGTAACTGCCAAAGAGGTTGATATTGTTAAATAGATAACTTAGACTTGCTGATGCCGTGTAGTCAAGTTTGTTGTTACCGTAACCTGCGTCATAGGTAGGAAGGATTAAACCGCCACCAACCCGTAAGCTTAATGAGTTTAATGGGTTTAGTTGATAGTAAGCACCTATAAACGAGTCTGTTTGACCACTGCTGCTAACAGTGCTTTCTGAATTAAAATAGGCAGTTGAGGCTTGCAGTGAAAAGTTTTTGTAGTAGTAATCAGCTTGAAAAGTGGTTGTAAAGGTGTCGGTTTTCTGTTGGGTTGTAGGGTCGATCTGTGAATAGCTTGCACCTAAGATAACATCAAAATGATGCTCACCCTCTAAATTTTTAATGGTACAGCCGTGCATATCTACGAGTTCAGTCATGGAAGTGTTGGGACATCGATCGATGGTATCATCCACACCATCAAGATCGTAGTCACTATACGCCCACAGGCTTAGTGCAGATAGTAATAAAACAAATAATGTCTTTTGCATTTATTCTCCATGACGATACCGCCTATTGTTACGGTATCGATTGTCTAAAAATTATTGTCTAGGACCGCTTGGTGTTGGGATCGTATCACCAACCTGCTGTCTCATTTGCTGCATCTGCTGCATCTGTTGCATCTGCTGTTGTTGCATCTGCTGCTGTTGTTGTTGCATCTGCTGAGTCTGCTGCATCTCATTAACACGGCTGCGTTCTTGCGTCATAGTACGTGTTTTATCCATTGCTGCTTCAGCGTTTGCTTCACCCTCATTTAGACGTTCACGAGTTTGTGTCTGTGTACGTGTTTGAAGTTGGTCGCCTTCAGCTGTACCATCTTTTACACGAGCCTGTGCTTGCGTCTGAGTCTGTGTACGAAGTTGTGTAATAGCCGCCTTACGTTCTGATTCGTTCATTGTAGCAAGACGCAGTTTAAATTGATTCATTAATTTAACACGCTCCCCAGCCGGTGCTTCTTGAATAGCTGTGATCTGTTCATCAACAGTGATATCGTTTGCCATTCCTAGGGTTAACGTTCCGAGTAACATCAATGCTGTTGCGCTTAATGTAATTGCTTTCATGGTCTTTCCTTTTGTTGTTTGATTCTTGAATTATTGCACAGGAGTGTTAGTGGACTGTAAGCGATGTGAGGTTTAATGTAAAGGTTGTGCCTTTACTGACTTCACTTTCAACACTGATCTTGATCTTTAGCTCATCACAGAGCTTTTTAACGATATGCAGCCCTATACCGATACCCCGCTCCTGCTCTTTATAAAAACGGTCAAAGATGCGCTGCGGGTTTTTGATGCCTTTGCCGGTATCGATGATCTTTAGGGAGGAGGTCGTTTGGTCAAATTTAGCAGTCACATAACCATTTATACGATTGTATTTTGCTGCATTACTTAAAAGATTGTCTATGATCCGTCTGAACGCCTCAGGACTGGTGTTGATCTTAACGGTATCCACTTTAACGTCAAATGTAATATCCGGGTAGTTTTTCTCCAGCATTACGATCCTCTCCTTGAGGAGAGTGTTGAGTTCGATCACCTCTTTTTGATGGGCATGGTCATGCAGGTAGGAGCGTAGGTTTTGTTGAAGGTCAAGAACATTTTGTACACTCTGTTCGATACGGGTTATCTTATCATTTTCCCCAAGTTCACGTTTAAGCATGGCACTGTTAAGTCGTAGAGAGGCAAGAGGGGTGTTGAAATCGTGCAAGATGTCTTTGATAAACTCTTGCGTAAGCACTAAGGCATTGCGAAGAGGGTAGAGGGCGTAGAGGGAGAAGAGAATAGAGAGGATGAGAATAACTGCCAAGACAGCACTTAACTCCCAAATAGCCTCATTTCTTAAGACCTGAAGCTCACTGTTATAATCTTTGGCTGGAAGGTGAAGCTCCATCAGATAATCGTTTGCACCAGGAATTGGAAAGTAACTGCTTAGGCCGGTAGCATCTTTATAAAGTGTATAGTTCTGCTGTTCTTTTATCGGTACAAAATCGATCGTAAAACGTTCACATTTCAGATCAAAACTACAGAGACGCATCTCTGAGAAAAGAGTCTCATCAAGTGCTTTGATCTCTTTGGTATAGTCGATGTAAAACAGCGAAGCTATCAAGATGCCCAGTGAGCCAAAAAAGAGTAGAAAACTCTTGAGAAAGGACTCTATCTCAACGCGACTCAAGTATGTATCCTACACCGCGAAGATTTTTGATGTTCAGCCCTGTTGTCTGTTTGAGTTTGGTCAAGGCAACGCGCAGTGCCGTTGGAGAGGGCTTCTCCAAACTCTCTAACAAAAGCTCTTT
>JAUWLG010000127.1 GCA_030613795.1 Helicobacteraceae bacterium | reverse complement strand
ATATAACCATAGGTTACTAAATTTGTGAGCATATCTTCCATGAAAATCCAAATACTATATTTTCGAGATTATAGCTAATTATCGGTTTGTGAATGGTGAATGGTGAATGGTGAATGGTGAATCAATTATGAAAAGATGGCGAAAAACTCATCTAAGACCAGACTGAACTTTTAAAAGTTTTAGATTTGGTGTAGATTGTGCTGAAGTGATCCCGACAGCGCACTAATGTGCGTCGAGTGGTGAACTTCAGTGCAAGATGCACCGAAGCTGGAACTTTTAGTCGATTTTTGGACCGGCTTGAGAATAATCGAATTCGCTGTTTGCGTTGCGGTACTTCTCAAAGTTCTTAATAAACATACCGGCAAGCTCATCACGCTTAGCATCGAACTCAGCTTTATCCTTCCACGCGTTACGAGGGTTCAGAAGACTTGGATTAATATCACCAAGAGTTTTAGGAACCTGTAGACGGAATGTTTTTGTTGTGTCGAACTCCGAGCTGTTGATACTTCCATCAAGAACAGCATTGATACAAGCACGTGTATCTTTAATACTCATGCGTTTTCCAACACCGTATGCACCGCCTGTCCAACCAGTGTTAACCAGGTAAACCTCAACATTGTGTTTGTCGATCTTTTTACCAAGAAGTTTTGCATAGACTGTTGGGTGAAGTGGCAAAAATGCCTCACCGAAACATGCAGAGAATGTTGCAACCGGCTCAGTAATACCACGTTCAGTACCGGCAACTTTCGCCGTGTAACCACTTAAGAAGTAGTACATTGCCTGCTCTTTAGAGAGTTTAGAGACTGGAGGCAAAATACCAAATGCATCTGCTGTTAAGAAGATGATCTTTTCAGGGTGACCTGCCATAAGACGTGCTTTGTGATTTTCAATATGTTCGATCGGGTAAGAGACACGTGTGTTCTCTGTTTTTGAACCATCTTCGTAGTTAACAACACCATCTTCGTCATAAACAACATTTTCTAAAAGAGCATTTCTACGGATCGCTGCATGGATCTCAGGTTCACTTTTGTGATCAAGGTTGATCACTTTCGCGTAACAACCGCCTTCGAAGTTGAAGACACCTTCATCATCCCAACCGTGTTCATCATCACCTATAAGTGCGCGATGCGGGTCAGTCGAAAGTGTTGTTTTACCGGTACCGCTTAGACCGAAGAAGAGGGCTGTGTCACCATTTTCACCCACATTCGCAGAACAGTGCATCGCCATCTTGCCTTCTAGCGGCAGCCAGTAGTTCATCATAGAGAAGATACCCTTCTTCATCTCACCACCATACCAAGTACCGCCGATAACAGCTACATTCTCTTCAATATTGAAGACAACAAAGACTTCTGAGTTAAGACCCATCTCTTTGTAACGATCATTAGTCGCTTTACATGCATTGATAACAGTGAAGTCTGATGTAAAACCTTCTAATTCCGCTTCGGTAGGACGAATAAACATGTTTTTAACAAAATGAGCCTGCCAAGCGATCTCAGAGATAAAACGTACATTACGTTTACTTGCAGGAGATGAACCTGTAAAAAGGTCCATGACATAAAGGTCTTTTCCAGAGAGTTGTGCAGTGCCGATCTTGTACAACTCTTCATAGTTCTCTTTTGAGATCTTCTGGTTGACAGCACCCCAACCAACGTATTTGTTTGAAGGTTCTTGGTCTACGAAGAACTTGTCTTTAGGACTACGACCCGTAAAGATACCTGTGTCGACCATGGTTGCACCATTGTCAGCCAAAGCACACTCGCCATTGTCCAGTTCGTGTTTAATGAGTTCGTCATAACTTAAGTTGTAAAAGAGCTTACCAATATTTTGGATGCCTAACTTTTCAATCTCTGCTGAGTTCATCGTTTTTGTACCTTCATTTGAACAAGTATTACAAAAGTGTAATCTTCACTTCGTTTGTTTTTGCTTAAAAGCCAAACAAAGCTGTTCATATAGCTATAAATTTAATGGCGTAATTATACTCTTAGTAACCATAAAATGAAAGTAAAGAAATCGAGTTAAATCGATGAATTTTGAATATATATAGAGTAACTCCCAATTTGGGGGTTTTGAACCATATAGATAAGGACACCACTTTTACTTTCACAATCACTCCACAATCATCTTCTACAATGTGACATATTTAAAAAAGGGGTTTTATTATGAACTTAGCTCAAACATCAATTAAAAGCGTTTTAGTGGCTCTACTGCTAAGCAGTGCTTTTGTTCCAACACTTTCTGCTGACATCAAAAAGGGGCAAAAAGCCTACCTAAAGCAGTGTAAGAAGTGTCACGGTAACGGCACAAAAGGTGCCGCTATGAAGACTCAAGAAGAGTGGACAGCGGCATTTGTAGATGATAACGCCGGTTTCAAAGCTTGGCACAAAGATACTAAAGGCGAAAAATACGCCAATGGTAAAAAGTTTAAAAAGTATTCGGAGCACCTCAAAGATTTTCTATATGAGTACGCATCTGACTCGGGGAATGTACCAAGTTGCGGGTAAAGAAATTGCTTCGCAATGGCAAGGACCAACAGTCCAGTGCAGTGAGGAGCTAAACTCCGAGTCGTGAAAATGGTGAATCGGAAATCAGGAATGGAAGCCCACTTTGTGGGCAAATATAAAATCAAAAGGAAAAATCATGAAAACTTTACTACTAATGTTAGGTATTACCTCAATCTTGGCGGCAGCGGATGGAGCTGCGTTGTATAACAAATGTGTCTCTTGTCACGGCGCTACAGGTGAAAAACATGCCCTTAACAAAAGCAAGATCATCAAGGAGATGTCTAAAGAGGAGATCGTCACGGCACTAAAAGGTTATAAAGACGGCAGTTATGGCGGCCCGATGAAAGCCCTGATGAAAGGTCAGGTCGCATCATATGATGATACACAGATCGACACAGTTGCAGAATTTATTGCTGCCAAAAAATAGTGATCGTCGTCCCCTCTTGGGGACGTGACGCTACCTCAACTCTAAATCCATACTCTTTAACAATAGAAGCCACAATATGCAGACCTATCCCAAAACCTCCCACACTCTTGTCAAACCGGCTGTAACGTTCAAAAATCTGGTCAAGTTTAGCATTTTCTATCCCTTTACCACTGTCGCTGACTTGAAACTTTGTTGCATCCAACACAACATCTATCGTACCGCCACGCTTATTGTATTTAATAGCATTGGAAAGTAAATTATCAATAATACGAATCATTTTTGTTCGATCGATTGTCAGGTAACACGAAGAGAGATTCTCTGTCACTTCAAGCTGCTTTTGTAAAAAGTGGTCATTAAAGTAAGCAAGACGCTCTTCTACAAGGTCTTCTATGTTCAATGATTCATCAACAACCGCAAGCTTTTTATGCAGTACAAGGTAGGTAAGATCTTCATAGATCGACGCAATTGTTTTAGCAGAGATATCAATACGTCGAATCTTTTTGAGTGTCTTTTCATCAAGTAAGCTCTCATCAATCGTCTCGACATTGGTCACAATGGTACTCACCGGAGTGTTGAGCTCATGTGTGGTGTCTTTAATAAAATTGTCCAACAGTTCAACCGCCTCACGCATCGGACGGATAAAAAGGCGTGAAAGCACTAGCCCTAAAGAGAGCAGTGCCACAAAAAGAGCCCCGCCATAGAGTAACAAGTTCATCCACATCGCACTCAACCAAAGGCCGTCATCTTTAGTCTCAAAGACAAGAAGCATCTCTTTCATCCCATATGAGCCCATCGCCATAAGAAAATGGATATGTTCACTCTCTTTATAAATACCCGGAGTAAACTGCTTAAGCGGTACGTCAAAATATGAGACAATAGCTGTACCACTTTTGGTATAGATAGCTGTATGGTAAGCGATATCTTTTGGAAAATTCCCACGCGTTGCCCCAGACTCTTTCCATGCCATTACTCTGGGAATATAACTCTCCGCTTCGATCTGCATCGAAAGACGGTGGGTCGAGAGCATCAACTCTTTAGAATAGCGATAATAGATAGTTCCGATCAGCACCAAAATCAAAAATGCCATTACCCCATACAGCAGTACAAAGGCACGGAGCGTTCTGTTTTCAGCGAAACTGATACCCGAGTCGTTTGTGCGAGACAATTCTATCCTTTCCCAAGATCTGACGAAGATGTTTGATGTAGGTCCGAAGCGCATCATCACTAGGTTCTTCATCAAAACCCCACAACTGTTCTTTGATCACCTCATGGACGATCAGTTCGCCTCTGCGCTGTATAAACAGTTTAAGCAGACGGCTCTCTTTATCACCTAAAGTGACCGTCTCGCCATTTTTAAAGAGTGTCAGTGTCGCACTGTCATAATAGAGATATTCACCCAACTCTATTTTGTCGGTGTTGTCATGATGAAAATTACGTTTAAGCAGGTTCTCAATGCGCAGTAGTAGCTCTTTAAGGGCAAATGGCTTACGAAGGTAGTCATCAGCCCCACTCTCAAAGCCATCTTCCACATCGGCCAAAGCACTTCGTGAGGTTAAAAAGATCGCAGGTGTTTTAGTACCTGTTTCACGGGCCGCTTTTAAGAGACTGAACCCATCTATACCAGGGACATTGACATCCAAAAGCAGAAGGTCAAAAGGCATCTCATAGACTCTGTCTTGCGCTTCATCACCATCGAAGACTGAGATGACCTCATACCCCTGCTCTTCTAAATACTCCGTAATGGTCTCATTAAGTGCACTTTCATCCTCAAGTAGAAGCAGTTTAGCTTTCATCGTTAACCCACCATCCCAAAGAGTGCAAAAAGAGAGAAAGCGATAAAGCCTGAAAAAAGGGCATAAGGAAGCTGCGTTTTTACATGCTCGACATGGTCACATCCTGTCGCCATTGAAGAGATGATCGTGGTGTCAGAGATAGGCGAACAGTGGTCACCAAAGACCCCACCAGAGATAACCGCACCCAAGACCAGTGCCATGTTCGCATCCATCGCAGCCGCTAAAGGAATCGCGATCGGCACCATAATACTAAAGGTTCCCCAGCTTGTCCCTGTCGAAAAAGACATCACTGCTGCCAGTAAAAAGACAGCCGCAGCCAGCCAGGCAGGTGATAAA
>JAUWLG010000092.1 GCA_030613795.1 Helicobacteraceae bacterium | reverse complement strand
AAAGAGGAAGTCATCCATTAATGCCTGACGTTCTTCTTCTCTCCACTGTTCAAGTTCTTCTCTCTTCTCGCCATTTACAATTCCCTCAAGGTAAGCGATCTCAATATCACGCCATATCACCTCAAAACGGGTACGTACCTCGTGTATTCGGTTATAGATGGTCTCAAGTTTTGTCGCTTTGTCAACAACATATTCTGGCGTTGTGATCTTGCCGCAGTCATGAAGCCATGCCCCCCTTTCAAACTCTTCCATCTCCTCTTTAGTCGTAAGACTAAACGCTTTCAATGTTCCTGTGTCGGCCTGGCTAGCCTCTTTGACCAGCATCGTTGCCAAAAGGGGTACACGTTCACAGTGTCCGCCGGTATAAGGGGACTTGGCATCGATCGCACCAGCAATGAGCTTGATAAATGAGTCCATCAACTCTTTTTGTGCTTCTTGATACGCCTGAATGCTCTTCGACATTGCCACAAGAGAGTCAGACAGCATATTCAATTCAATGATATTGGTCTTAACCTCTACGACTTCGTCAAAATGACGTTGTGTGATCTTTTTGTTTTCGACCATCAAGGCCTTAATAGGTTCCACTATCTGCGACGTTGCATAGATGATAAACGGTATACTGAGTATAAATAGAATAAAAGCAGCGAGCAGAGAGTAGGCGATATTTTCAAGGTAGGGTTTTAACATCTCATCTCTGTCAACACTGATACCAAGGTAGGTATTGGAGCCATTTTCACGGCTCATCGTAGTCACCATTGCAAATCGTGTTTGGCCACCTTCCTCCATCATAAAGACCTGCTCTTTTACACTTTTTGAAAGCATCCTGCTGATGGTTTCATCTCGCTTAGGGTCTGCCTCCACAGACGACGCTATTATATTGCCGTCTCGACCAAACATATAAATCTCACTTGAGTCAGAAAATTTGAGACTTTTTAACAACGCATGCAGTTTTGGCAGTGTGAAGTCTAAGGCAAGGACTGTATCTGTTCCTTCTACCCGTTTTGAAAAGGTGATGCCCTTTTGCTTAAGGTTGCTAAAAGTATAAGGATCACTTCTTACCGCTGTTTGCGTCTCTATGGCCTGCTTAAACCAGGGTCTGCTCGTTGCCATATAGCTAGATGGCTCAGAGCGAGTCATAATAAGTGAAAGTGATGCATCCAGGTAGGTGGTTGTTTTTGTCCTATCTTTTCCAATACCTTTGATATTTATGACTATCCACCGAGTACTCTTTGGCGCTTCGAAGTGTTTGTAGAGCTGCAACGAACTCTTCATATTGATGACTTCAAAGAAATCACCGCTTTTGTCTCCACTATAGACAGCATACATGTTATTGTTACGTTTTAAGGTATAGATATATCGCTTTATGACATCCATCGGAAGTGCATCAGTGATCGGCTTGCTGATCGCAGGAAAGTTCTGCATCTGATAAAGAACCTCTTTTGCCAATTGATCACGGCTATGCATGTTGACTGTGATCTTTTCAGCTGTCTGATGAAAGGCTCTTTCTGTAGCAGCAAACGCCATCTGCTTGCTAAAGTAGTACTGTACACCCGAAAGCACAAGCATAATTGAAGTGACAATAAGAAGAATATAGGTGAGGATATTTGTACGTATGGTGATCTTAGGCAACAACATGTATATCCTTGTAAAGAAACATACTTAATTGTACACAATCAATTATTAAGAGAAAAAAATATTATAGAGCTAGAGTAGAAGAGAGGTATAAACTCCTGTTTATACAGGAGTAGAAAAGATTATAAACGTACTGCTTTTACGCTGATACAAGCGTCTAGTTTAGAAAGTTCATCTAAAGCTGCATCAGTTACATCAGAGTCAAGTAAGATAACTGCCAACGCTTCTGACTTGTCATTACGACCAAGACGGAAGTCTGAGATATTTACATCGTGGCTGGCAAGAATGGTACCGACATTACCGATTACACCTGGTACGTCCGTGTTTTTAAAGATGATCATATTACCTTTGAGTGCAACATCAACCTCAAAACCGTCCATGTCCACAATACGTTGAACATCATCTTCAAAGATCGTTGCAGAGATGCTTAATGCTTGTTTTTCTGTTGTCAATTTAACAGTAATAATATTTTTGTATGGAGAAGCAACATTTGTGTCTTCAACTTCAACTTTAATACCACGCTCTTCCGCAATAAACTCTGCATTGACATAGTTCACTGTATCACCCGTGTTTTCAGCCATAGCACCAACCGTTGCAAACGTTGCAAGTGACTCTAGATACTCAGCGATCTCACCGCCACCGCTTACTTTAATAGAGACAATCGGTGCTTTGTTGATCTGAGAAGCCAAGAAACCAAGCTTTTGACCCATCTCTAAAAATGGTTTTACAAAAGGCGGTATCTTGCTCTCATCGATTGGCAGGTTAAAGGCATGAGGGTAAGCGATCCCTTTTGCTGCTTCAGCCGCTTGTTGCGCTGCTTGTGTACCGATGTTGTACTGAGACTCAAATGTGTTGGCACCCAAGTGAGGAGAGACAACGATGTTGTCAAGCTCTAAAAGTGGGTGATCTGTTGCCGGCTCTTTGATAAAGACATCAATACCTGCAAAACGAACCTTACCAGACTTAAGACCGTCATAAAGGGCATCTTCATTATAAAGACCACCACGTGCACAGTTGATAAGAACAACGCCGTCTTTCATCTTGGCGATCTCTTCTTTATCGATCATGTTAAGTGTCTCTTGATTTTTCGGTGTGTGGATCGTGATGATGTCACATGCTAAGATATCGTCAAAGTTCTCAGTATAGGTCATACCAAGGTCTGTCACTTTAGACGCATTGATGTATGGGTCAAAGGCAATAACATCCATCTCAAAAGCTTTAGAGCGGATAGCGACACGACTACCGATGTTACCAAAACCGATTACACCCAGTTTTTTACCTTTAAGCTCGTGACCGTACCACTTCTCACGTTTCCAGATACGCTGGTTTTTAAGGTGGTCATGTGAGTACGGGAACATACGCATACATGAAAGCATGTGTGTCATAGTAAGCTCAACAGCTGCAATGGTGTTCGCAGTCGGTACATTCATAACGATGATACCCTCTTTTGAACACCCTTCGATGTCTACGTTGTCAACACCGACACCCGCACGAACGATCGCTTTCATCTTTTTGGCAGCAGCAATAAACTTGGCATCAACATCTGTAGAGCTACGCGTAATTGCTACATCAGCGTCAGCAATAACATCTAAAAGAGCTGTCTTGTCAATGTCAGCAGCAAAAACATAATCAATTTGAGGGTCGTTTTGAAGCATCTCTAGACCTGCTTCATGAATATGGTCACAAACTACGACTTTATATTGTTCCATCGTTAATATCCTGTAAAAAATGTTTTAATTTTGACGTCAATGTATTTGACAATAGATTCAAGTCAAAATTTGGAAGTGTAAAAATGCAAGAGTAACCAAAAAGGCTACTACTTACATTAGTTTTACAAGGGAATTGCTTATTTAAGTTTGTCTTTAAGAAGATCACCAAGTGTATTACCACTGTCTTCTTTGTTCAAGTCTGCAATGATCTTAGCGTCATTAACACGAGAAAGTTGTTTAACAGAAAGACGAATACGATCACGTTGTGTATCGATAACAGCGATTACTGCTTCGATCTCTTGACCGGCTTCTAGCTCCTCTTTTACAAGTGGCTCAAGGTCTTCGTCACGAATAAGTGCATCAACACCGTCTTCAAGTGAAACGAATACACCGAAATCTTTGATATCACGGATCTTACCAGTGATAACTTCGTTACGGCTGTGGTTAGCTGCAAACGTATCGATCGGGCTGTCTTGAAGACATTTGTGATTAAGAGAGATCTTCTGATCATCACGGTTAATACGTGCGATCTTAACTTCAACCTCGTCGCCTTTTTTGAACATATCTTTAGCTTTAACGCCTTTTTCCCAAGATGTATCTTGGTTATGAAGAAGACCTTCAACGCCATCGATCTTAACAAAAGCGCCAAAGTCAGTAAGAGATGTAATAACACCAGTAGTGATCTCACCCTCTTTACGTTTCTTAATAAACTCATCAAATGGTTTTGGAAGAAGACGCTTCAGTGACACACGAAGTTTATGTGTATCAGAGTTGATCTCGATAACTTCAACATCGATCTCTTGACCAACAGTCAGGTAGTCGTTAGGGTTTTTGATATTTTTGTCCCAAGTGACCTCTGAGATGTGTAAGAAACCTTCGATGTCATTACCAAGGTCAACAAATACACCGTAAGACTCGATGTTACTTACTGTAACTGTGATCGTATCACCTTCGTCTAGTTCAGACTCAACTTCAGCCCAAGGATCTTCTTGACATGCTTTGATTGAAAGAGAGAGGTGACGTTTGTCTTTATCGTAAGAGATAGCTTTAACTGTAACTACATCGCCCTCTTTGTAAAGTTTTGATGGGTTAACAGGCCCTTTGTAAGAGATCTCGTTATAGTGAACAAGACCATCAACACCGCCAACATCAACGAACATACCGTAAGAAGTAATTTTCTTGATAGTACCTTCAACAAGAGTATCTTCAGCCATCAACTTGTCGATAATCTCTTTTTTCTTCTTGCGCTCTTCATTGAAGAGTTTACGACGAGATACAACAATAGAAGTATCTTCCGGGTCAAGTTTGATGATCTGAGCTTTAACCTTACGGCCAACAACATCATCACTGTCTTTAAATGCTGCAAGTGAACGTGGCATAAAGAACTTGATTGAGTCCATCTCGATGACATAACCACCACGATTTTTGTTCGTGATAACACCTTCGATTACGATATCTTCATAATCATCTTTGTTAGCATTGATGTACTCAAGAGTTTTCGCTTGTTCAAGCACTTTTCTGTGAGAGATCTTCGGACGCTCATTATAGTAACCAGTTACCATAACTGTAATGCTGTCACCTACTTTATATGTAAGCTCACCATCTTCACCACGGATCTCATCTAAAGGAAGGATTCCTTCTAACTTCTCACCAACACCAACTAGTGCACGTTCATCTTCGATTTGCAATTCAACAATTTCGCCTTCAACAATACGGTTTGTAGACTCTTGTGCCTTTTCAGACGCCTCAAACATTGCCGCAAAATTTTCTTCTTCTAAAAGCTCTTCAGCCATACAGTTTCCCTTGTAACGTAATAAAATTTCGTAATTATAGCTAAGAGTTACTTAATATCGGAAGTGCGATTTAGTCAAAATTGGGAAATGATTTATGTTTGTGGGATTTTGGACTCAATCATGCTTATTCTTCGTATTTATTGAGATCAGTTATATGAATATTTATACTGTCTGTTTTATATGATATATTTTACTAAATTCATGAAACAGTTACTTTATAATGTATTGTAAGTCTCTTCGCAATCCAACTTTTTTTAATTACTTCATAGCACTAGGATGTTACTTTTCTTCTTTGCTCGCACAAAGAAGAAACCTAACGAAAAGAAGAAAATGCGATGACGGGTTTAGTTACTGTTTAAAGTATCAAATGTTCGGAGTCACGAAACCCCTCCGGCTACAGTCATTGTACCAAGATATAGCAAGCTATCGACAATCCCCCACATCTCTAAAAGCGTAAGCTTTTAAATTCAAATCAATGCGTTACCGCTTGCTCTTTTTCGAAGCATCTGCAGAGTTGAGCGTAGGGAGAGAGGAAGCGTTAAGAAAACGGCACTGTTTGAAGCAACGCGAGTTTGTCGTTTTTAGTGAGGGAACGAGTGGAGAGAAAGTAGTCGGTAGCTACCGACCTCGTAGCCGATTCGAGAGCTTTTTTTGTTTCTTTTTTTTGCGGCGTAAAAAAAGAAAGAGAATTGATGTGTCAACCCAATATAGGACACAAAAGAAAAGTATTAAGCACTCATATCATTAAGTAACAACTGATTTTCAAAGTCAACAGGTGACATGTAGTTGTTAGTAGAGTGCAACCGCTTACGATTGTAAAACACTTCTATA